>DAHVAN010000448.1 GCA_027314595.1 Actinomycetota bacterium
CGGATCCAGCCCGGCACCGCCCTCCGCTACCAGTGACCCAGACAAGGGCAGATCATGCACCGGCAGCCCGCAGACAGCCGGGCGAACCAAGTCACCACAAGGACAAGTGAGATGAGCGCCAACCATGACACGCAGCCGCCGAGGAAGAGGCGCCGGGCCTTCCTGCGGGTCCGCTACCGACATCGCAGCCAGTGCCAGGATCGCCCGGCGGCTGGCCACGCCCGGTGAAGGGAGCCCGGCTGGTGCGCTGGATAGACCGCTGGGCAGCCCGTCTACAACGCAAGTCCGACGAGCGAGCGGCACGGTGGCAGGAACGTCAGCAGGGTACCGAGCCAGGGGAGCGGTCGGCCTGCCGGAACTGCACTTCCACGACCTGCGGCACACCGGGAACACGATGGCGGCCGCGCAGGGCGCCAGCCTCAAGGAGCTGATGGAGCGGATGGGCCACTCAAGCCCGCGCGCCGCCCTCATCTACCAGCACGCCACCCGCGAGCGCGACCAGAAGATAGCCGCGGGTATGGGCAGGCTTTTCGCCGAGGCGAAGAAGGCCAGCACCAGCAAACCGGGCACCGCGCCAAAGCGATCGGGCACGCAACGGGCACGATGCCCCGCTCGCGCCTGGTAGAAGTGCCGATAAAAGCAGCGAATAATGCCCCTGACCTGGAGTCGAATCAAGAGAGCGGGCGACGGTAATCGAAACCGCATGACCAGCTTGGAAGGCTGGGGCTCTACCATTGAGCTACGCCCGCGCGATCTGCCCGCACCCTCCGGCGCTGGCAGGCCGTCACAGGTAGCGTACCGGCTCGCGCCTGCTGCCCGCACCGTCGCCGCAACTCCCGGCCGCCACCCCGCAACCCGTGCCCCGCAACCCGCGCCCGCCCTGCCCGCCATGTCGGCTCTGGCCTGCACAGGAGGCTGCAACGCTGCAAGGTGTGACCCAAAGGATGTCGCTCCAGCAGCCAAGATCATTTAGCCGAAATGTATGGCGAATTGGTCGCTGCAGGGGCTGATGCATGACGGCTTTGGGCTAGCCCGGACGGGTGATTCCCCGCCACGCCCGGCTGCCCGTGCCGTCGCCGCCGCCTAACCCGAAGAGCTTTTGAAATGTTCGGCTTAAGTGCTGTTATATCGACACTTCTGGGGAACATTTACCGTGATGGCCCGCCCGGCCGGGTCCCGCTCGCCCCATGCGCTGCTGGCGCCACGCCGGCCACCACCGGCCCGGGAGGGGTTCCTGCGACGGGCCCTATAACAACCTAAACGTCAAACATCTGTTCTTAACGATCTCGAGCTGCCCATGCGTGAGGCGTCCGCACCAGTACCGCGCCCGCCGCACCCGCCCCGCGTCAGCCGAGGGACCGGGGAACCGCCGCGGCGCGCGGCAGGATGAACTCCTCGACGGCCCTGGCGAAGCCCTCCTCTTCGTTGGACGCCGTCACGAACGTCGCCGCGTGCCGGACATCGGCGCTGGCATTGCCCATCGCGACGCTCATGCCGCTCTGCTGGAACATCAGCACGTCGCTCGGCTGGTCGCCAAGCGTGACGATCTGCTCGAGCGGGAGCTTGTAGTGGTGCGCCAGGCGCTCGACCACGACGCCCTTGTTGGCCAGGGGATGTGTCACATCCACGTAGTACGGCTGTGACCGGGCGGCCGACACATGTGCTCCGAACTCCGCTCGCAGCGCCGCCTCGCAGCGCGCTGCAAGGTCGTAGTCGTCGCTTACGCCGACGATCTTGACCAGGCGGTCGAGAAGCCCGTCGTAGCTGGGTACGACCGTCGGCCCGAACTGGACAGTCCGGGACTCGCGCTCGATGTGCGGCGCCTGCGGATCGGTCACGTACCACGTCGCCTCGCGGTAGATCCAGGCGTACAGGCCATGCGCGCGAATCGCGTCGATGACGGCCGGCGCGACATGGGCGGGGATGGCCTGCTCGTGGATGATGGCCATGTCCGGCCGCACCATAATCCCGCCGTTGAAGGCGGCGATCGGCCCGCGCAAGCCGAGCGGATCGACCAGCATGCGCATGCCGCGCGGTGGCCGGCCGCTCGTGATCGCGAAGAGCGTGCCGCGCTGGTGCAGCTTCGCGACCGCCTCGATCGCCCGGGGAGTGAGTACCTTGGCGTTGGTGACCAGGGTGCCGTCGACGTCCGCGAGGACAGCGGCGATTGCCTGCGGCGCCTGGGCAGCAGCATCAGTCATGTCCTGGTCCTAACCGTTAGCCTTAACCCTCAGCGACCCCGCCCGGTCGCCCCTACCACACCAGCGCCGCGCCGTTGATCAGCCATATATTAGGCGCGCTCGCTCGCCCCGGTTCCCGGGCGAGCCGAGCCTTACGTGCAGCCCCATCCCCCGCGTGATCGAATGGACGGGTGCGACAATCGCTGCCACCGCCGCGACGGAGCGAATCCGGGCGCGTAGCGCGGGCACGCGCCGGCGCCCCGCACGCGCCGGCGCCCGCACGCACCGGCGCCCCGCAAGCAACAGCAGCCCCAGACGATGCAGACGATAGAGAAGAGCCACGACATGCCCGCGACACCCGAAGCGCAGATCGGCGTCACCGGACTCGGCGTGATGGGCCGTAACCTCGCCCGCAACTTCGCCCGCCATGGCTTCGCGACCGCCCTGCACAACCGCACGACCGCGCGGACGCAAGAGGCCGTCAGGCAGTTCGGTCACGAGGGCACGTTCGTCCCGGGCGAGACCGCGCAGGAGTTCGTCACCTCCCTCGACCGCCCCAGGAAGATAGTCGTGATGGTCAACGCCGGTCCCGCCACCGACGCCGTGATCGACGAGTTCGCCCCGCTCCTCGAGCCGGGCGACATGCTCATCGACGGCGGGAACGCGCATTTCAAGGACACCCGCCGCCGGGAGGCGAACCTGAGGGAGAGCGGCATCGGCTTCGTCGGCATGGGCGTCTCAGGCGGCGAGGAGGGCGCGCTGAACGGCCCGTCGATCATGCCCGGCGGCTCGGCTCAGTCCTACAAGGACCTCGGCCCGATGCTCGAGACGATCGCCGCCACGGTGGACGGCACTGCGTGCTGCACGCACGTGGGCCCTGACGGGGCCGGGCATTTCGTCAAGATGGTGCACAATGGCATCGAGTACGCCGACATGCAGTTGATCGCCGAGGCATACGACCTGCTCAGGCACGCCGCCGGCTACCAGCCGGCGCAGATCGCCGAGGTCTTCAAGACGTGGAACGCCGGCCGCCTCGACTCCTACCTGATCCAGATCACCGCCGAGGTCCTCGCCCACACCGACGGCGTGACCGGCCGGCCCTTCGTCGATATCGTCCTGGACCAGGCCGAACAGAAGGGCACCGGCCGCTGGACCGTCCAGGACGCCCTCGACCTTGGCGTGCCGGTCAGCGGCATCGCGGAGGCCGTGTTCGCCAGGTCGCTGTCCGGCCACGCCGGCCTGCGCGCGGCCGCCCGCCACCTGCCCGGGCCCGGCCGCCAGCCCACGGGCGACGACGCCTTCGCGGACAAGGTGGAGCAGGCGCTCTACGCCTCCAAGCTGGTCTCCTACGCGCAGGGCTGGAACATGATCGCCTCCGGCAGCGCCGAATACGGCTGGGACATCGACCTGGGCACGATGGCCGTGATCTGGCGCGGCGGCTGCATCATCAGGGCGAAGTTCCTCGACCGGATCCGCGCCGCCTACGCCGCCGACCCGGCGCTGCCGACGCTGCTCGCCGACCCGGACTTCGGCAGGGAGGTCGCGGACGCGCAGGACGCGTGGCGCGAGGTGGTCGCCACCGCGATCAGGGCCGGAGTCCCGGCGCCCGGGTTCTCCGCCGCGCTCGCCTACTACGACGCGCTGCGCGCGCCGCGACTGCCCGCCGCCCTGGTGCAGGGCCTGCGCGACTACTTCGGCGCGCACACCTACCGACGCGGCGACCGTGACGGCACGTTCCACACGCTATGGGCGCAGGACCGCTCAGAGGTGTCCCGCTAACCCTTTCATCATCCCGAACGACCGGTGGCGTCTGCCTGACCCCGCCCGCCCGCGGCTTCTCGTCCTGACGCGGGCGCCGGACTGTGACGCGCCGCACACCGCGAGCCGATTGGCCGGGGACGCGGACTCGGAGCGGATCTGCCCGTCTGACGGACAACTGTCCGGCAGTGCCTGCCAGATAGGCGTTTTACCGGTCCAACGCGCCGCCTGCCGGTCCTCCGAGGGTACTGACCTGCCAAGTCGTAGCGGCGCCTGGCTGGAGTGTCCGCTTAGCGGACATCACCGGTAAGTCTCATTTGTGCGTACGGCCACGCCTAGCTCTTGACACTGGCCCCAGAACCGGCCACGCTTCCGATCAAGCTCAAGTGACCGTGTTGCGGACAATGGTCCGTTGCACGGGAACCCCTTCGCAGCCGGTGAGCCGGGCTGGCACCCGGCCCACCGGACTAAACCGCTAACCCACCTCCCAGTGAGCGAGCACAAAGGAGTCTAGCCGTGCCATTTATCCCGGCAACGCGGTCCCTCCGCCGCAGTGCCGCCGCGGCGGCGGTAGCCGCCGCGGCGCTCGCGCTCGCTGCCTGCAGCAGCAACGGCAGCAGCAGTAGCAGCAGCACGTCAGCACCGGCCTCATCGGCGACCGCCGCGGCCTCGGCGAGCCCGAAGCCGATGACGATCGCCTACATGTCGTTCGCCGTGGACAACAGCTACGACGCCCCGATGCTGGCGGCGGCGCAGGCGGTGGCGTCCACCGACGGGGCGACGCTGAAGGTGTTCGACGCGAACAACAACCCGCAGACGCAGTACGACCAGCTGCAGACCGTGATCAACTCCGGGCAGTACAACGGCATCATCACCCAGCCGATCTTCGGCACCGGGCTGATCAGCCTCGTCAAGGAGGCGATCGCCAAGGGCATCAAGGTCGTGAACATGGACCAGATCCTCGGGCCGTCGCTGAGCACCGACCAGCCCCAGGTCTCCGGCCTGTCGGCGAACGTGACGTTCGTGCCGACCGAGATCGGCACCAAGCTCGGCCAGCAGGTGGTCGCGGCGTGCGCGTCCAAGCACCTGAACCCCTGCAAGGTGGGATACCTGTACGACATCAAGGCATCCTCCCTTGACACGGCCATCAGCGGCGCGTTCGACGCGGCGATCAAGGGCAGCCCGGTCAAGATCGTCACGACGGGGCAGAGCTACTTCACCCCGACGATCGGCCTGTCCGCCGTGGAGACGATGCTCCAGGCGCAGCCGACCCTGAACCTGATCGTCGGCTCCGACCAGGGCATCGAGGGCGCCATGACCGCGCTCTCGACGACCGACAAGTCCTACCACGTGCTGCTCGTCGGCTACGGCGCGAGCGCCGCCGCGGTGGCCGGCATCAAGTCGGGCGCGGTCTTCTCCGACGTCGCCCAGGCGCCCGCCAGCGAGGGCAGGCTGGCCGTCCAGGCGCTGGTCGCGGCGATCCAGACCGGCAAGGTCAGCGGCGCGATCGACCCGGTGGCCGGGTTCCCCGACGCCGGCGTGGTCACCCCGGCGGACGTCAACCAGTTCACGCCGGAGTGGCAGGGCTGATCGTGCCCGAAACCGGTAACCTCCAGGGCGTGCATGCCGAGCTGAGGGACATCTCCAAGTCCTTCGGCGGAACGCACGCCCTGGAGGGCGTCAGCCTCACCATCGGCCGCGGCGCGATCCACGCCCTGGTCGGCGAGAACGGAGCCGGCAAGTCCACCCTCGGGAAGATCATCTCGGGGGCGCACACCGCGGACAGCGGCCAGCTCCTGCTTGACGGCGAGCCGGTGCGCTTCCACTCGCCGAGGGACGCGATCGCCCGCGGCGTCAACCTGATCGCCCAGGAACTGGCGATCGTGCCGTCGCTGACCGTCGCGCAGAACGTCTTCCTCGGCGTCGAGCCGCGGCAGGCCGGCTTCCAGAACCGCCGCGAGCTGCGCCGCAAGTACGGCGCGCTGGCCGCCTCGGTCGGCTTCGAGCTCGACGGCGACCTCAGCGCCGGGTCGTTGCGGACCGCTGACCTGCAGAAGGTCGAGATCCTGCGCGCGCTGTGCCGCAGCGCCAAGCTCATCGTGATGGACGAGCCGACCGCGGCGCTGTCCCGGCCGGACGTGGAGGCGCTGCACAAGGTCATCCGCCAGCTCGCCAGGGACGGCACCACCGTCGTGCTCGTCTCGCACTTCCTCAACGAGGTGCTCGAGCTCGCCGACGACGTGACGATCCTGCGCGACGGCCGCCTCGTGCAGACGGTGCCGGCCGCCGGGCAGACCGAGGAGTCGCTGATGGCGGCGATGCTCGGCCGGTCGCTGGACGCGACGTTCCCGCACAAGCGCCTCGCCGCGGCGGACGCCCCCGTGGTGCTCTCGGTCCGCGACCTGACGGCGCCCGGGGTGAACGGCGTGTCCTTCGACCTGCGCGCCGGTGAGATCCTCGGCCTGGCCGGCCTGGTCGGCGCGGGCCGCACCGAGGTCGCCCGCGCGATCTACCGGGCGAACCGGGTCAGCGCGGGGACGGTCAGCGTGGCCGGGGGAGCGGGCACGGTCAGCGTCACGGGGAGCCCGCGCAAGGCGATGCGGGCCGGCGTGGCGATGATCCCGGAATCGCGCAAGGAGCAGGGCCTGCTGCTGGATCGGCCGGTGACAGAGAACGTCAGCCTGTCGAGCCTGTCGCAGGTCAGCCGGGCCGGCATGGTGCGGCGCCGCCCCGAGCGGCGGACCGTGCGCGAGGTGATGAACCGGGTCGATGTCCGCGGCGGCGCTCCCGGACAGCCCGCGAGCGCGCTGTCCGGCGGCAACCAGCAAAAGCTCCTGTTCGCCAGGTCGCTGCTGCGCGATCCGCGGGTGCTGATCGCCGACGAGCCGACCCGCGGCGTCGACGTCGGCGCCAAGCGGGCGATCTACGAGCTGCTGTCCTCGCTGACCGACAGCGGTGTCGGCGTGCTGCTGATCTCCTCCGATGTCGAGGAGTTGCTCGGCCTGGCCCACCGCGTGCTGGTCATGCGCGGCGGCCGGGTGGTCGCGGAGCTGACAGGCGACAAGGTCACCGAGGCGGCCATCCTGGGCGCCGCGTTCGGTCCCCGCCACGAAGCCGGAACCCCCCGGAAGGACGCCCCCCCGGCATCCCCCGGCGAGCCGGGCGACCCGCCGCCCCCCGCCTCCCCCCAGCCCCCCGGCGAGCCGGGCGACCCGCCCCCCGGTTCCCTCCAGCCCCCCGCCATGCGTGAAGAGGTGCGTGAATGAGTCAGCCGCAGGCCGCGACGCCGGCCCCGGAGAAGCCGGGGAGCCCGGACAGCAGGCGGCCCGTTCCCGGCGTGTTCGGCGCGTCGTCGGCCGATTTCCTCGGCCGGGCGCGCAGCGGCGGGATCATCTACCCGTTCATCGTCTTGTTCGTCGTGCTGTCGATCTGGAAGGGGTCGACCTTCTACGGTAAGACGAACCTGCTCGAGATCCTCGACCAGCAGTCGGCGACGCTGATCATCGCGGCGGCCGGCACGATGGTGCTCATCGCGGGCGGCATCGACCTGTCGGTCGGCGCGACCTACGCCCTCGCCCAGGTGATCGCGACGAAGATGGCGCTGACCGGCAACCCGGTCCTCGCGATCGTCGTCGGCGTCCTGGTCGGCGTGGGGGTCGGCGCGGTCAACGGCGTGATCGCCACGTTCTTCCGTATCAACTCGCTGATCGCCACGCTCGCCATGTCATTCGTGATCGGCGGGCTGGCCGCGCTCGTCACCAACGGGAACCTGATCATCGCCTACTCGGCGCTCGGCTTCGCGAACTTCGCCAGGACCGAGTTCCTCGACGTGACCACCGCCGCCTGGACGATGATCGCCGTGGTGATCATCCTCGGCATCGTGCTGTCGAGGACGATCGCCGGCCGGTACATGTACGCCGCTGGCAGCAACGCCGAAGCCGCCAGGCTCGCCGGCGTCCGCGTGCAATGGATCAAGCTGGTCACGTTCGCGATCAGCGGCGGCGCGGCCGCGCTCGGCGGCATCATCGACGCCTCGAGGGTGCTCAGCGCCTCGTCCGCCAACGGCGGCACCGGGCTCACCTTCACCGTGCTGGCCGGCATCGTGGTCGGCGGCGCGTCCATCCTGGGCGGCGAGGGCGCGATCTGGCGGACGGTGATCGGCACGCTGTTCATCGCCGTAATCGGCAACGGCTTCACCCTGCTGGCGTGGAACCCGCTGTATGAGCAGATCACCCTCGGCGTGATCCTGCTCCTGGCGGTAGGCGGCGACGCCTGGTCCCGGCTGCGCACAACCGGTTAGCAGCCAGGCGGACGCGCCAGTCGGCACGCCCGCCCGGCAATGCTCCGCGCCCGGCGCGCCCGCCGGCGCGGTCGACCGGCACCCTCGGCCGCCTACCGCGCGGGTGCGCAGGCCGCACGGCAGCGGTCTCCTGTCCCGCCAGCGCGCCCGTGTCACACGCCTGGCGCAGTGGGGCTCGACCGCCGCCGCGAGAACGGTCACACCAGCATCACCCGCTCACTTTGCGCACTTTTCGTATCGACATTCCGGGCATACCGGACGTAAAAATGGTCATAGAGTGGGCAAAGTCGAAAAAGGCCTTCATGATGAAAACCCGGTGACGGGGCTGGCGGCGCGCCGGGCCGACGGGCGGGCGCCAGACGCGCCGCTACCCCGATTCCGCGGATTGCGCTTCCTCCAGGCGGAACCAGTCGAGGCGGACGGGGCCGTGCAGCGCCAGGTACAGGTCGCGGGTGCCGTCCGGCAAGGTCAGCGGGGCAGTGACCGCGGTCCACTGATAGCGGTCGCCGGTGTCGGGCACCGCTGCCGTGGCGGCAGGGGCGCCGGTTCCTGGACGGGTCAGCCACACCTCGAGGCGTCCGCCACCGGGCGCGGCGCAGGCGACGCGGAACACAGCCGCCACGGTCCGTTCTGAGTAGACGGACCGGTACGTCAGCCAGCTACGGCCCGCGGGATCTGCCGGGGTGACCGCGGTGCCGTCCTCGCGTGTGACCTCGACGAGGGTGATGTTCTCGTAGTCGTCGAAGCCGGCGGCGTCGACGCGGCCCGCCCGGCTTGACCGCGTGCCGGGGACGGTCAGCGTGGCGGTCGTCCTGATGTCGGCGCTTGACGCGCCGGCGCCGATCTCGATCGGTCCGGGCGGCACGGACATCCGGCCCGCCGCCACATCCCACAGCGCCAGCCGGGCCAGCGGCACCTGGATCCGCACCGTCGTCGTCTCGCCGGGCGCGAGCGTGGCGCGGGCGAAGCCGCACAGCCGTCGCCGCGGCTGGTCCGGGGCCTGATAGCTGGCGTAGAGCTGGACGACCTCGGTGCCGTCGCGGTCGCCGACGTTGGTGACGTCGAGGCTCGCGGTCAGCGTGTCCGGGCCGGCGCCGGCCAGCAGCAGCGGGCCGTAGCCGAACACGGTATAGGTCAGGCCGTGCCCGAACGGGAAGCGCGGCCGCGCCGGGCTGTACTGGTAGGTCCAGCCGGCCTTGATGATGTCGTAGTCAAGCGCGCCGGGCAGGTCCTCGTCGGCGGCGTACCAGGTCTGCGGGAGCCGCCCCTGCGGCGCGTGCCGTCCGGTGAGCAGGTCCGCCAGCGCGTGCCCGGTCTCCTGGCCGGCGTGGCAGCTCCACACGATCGCGGGAGCGTCGGGCGTGACATACGGGTAGCTGGACATGATCACCAGGACCGTGCGCGGGTTCGCGGCGGCGACCTCGCGGACCAGCCGGTCCATGGCCGGCGGCAGCGCCAGCGTGGTCCGGTCGTGCGCCTCCCGGCCGCCGATCATCGGATCGTTGCCGACGACGACCACCGCGACGTCGGCCGCGGCCGCCGTGGCCACGGCCCCGGCTACGCCGTCTTCCATGACGTCCCACCGCAGCCGTACGGCCTGGCCGGTGGCCGTCGACCGGAGCAGCGTCGCGCCGCCGGGCAGCGGGGTGCGGCGGAACGTCTCACGGACGATCCAGCCGTCCGGCCGGTCCGCGGCCGGACGCAGCTCGCCGTCGGCGGCGACGGTCAGGTACTTGCCGTCCCTGCGCAAGGTGACGATGTCGTCGCCCCAGTCGAAGACGCCGAACTCGCCGAGATCGGTGCGGACCCTCGTCGCCGCCTCGCTGACGGTCACCCGCGCGCCGGTCGCGGCGATGCCGTCGGCGACGGTGACCCGGTACGGCAGCGCGGGGCTGTACCAGTCCTCGTACAGCGTGTCCGCGAGCGGTCCGACGACCGCGATCGACAAGTTCCCGGCCAGCGGCAGCAACCCCTCATTCTTCAGCAGGACCGCGCAGCGCCGGGCCGCGATCCTGGCGAGCTCGCGGTGCTCGGGCGTGTCCATCGCGGCCGCGGCCGCGTACGGGCCGCCATCGGGGTCGAACTCGCCGAGGCGGACCCGCACAAGCAGCTTGCGGCGTACGGCCTGGTCCACGTCGGCCATCGTGATCAGGCCGCCGCGCAGCGCCTCGGTGACGGCGGCGGCGGTGAGCGCGCCGTCGGCGTCCTGATCGGTGAAACTGTCAAGGCCGGCGCGCAGCGCGGCGGCGTGTGCCCGCGGGTGGTCGCCGTAATAGCGCTGGGTCCGCACCAGGTTCGAGGGCCCCCAGGCGTCGCTGCAGGTCAGCAGCTCATCGTCGGTCCAGGCGCGGAGCATCCGCAGCAGCGGGCTGACGTGGGCGGGGCGCCCGTTGACGAGGTTGTACGAGGGCATGACGCCGGTCGCCGCGCCGGCCTCGATCGGCTCGCGGAACGGCGGCAGGTCGTACTCGTGCAGCACCCGCGGGCGCAGCGCGGAGGAGGTCAGGTCGCGGCAGTCCTCGTTGTTGTAGCCGAGGAAGTGCTTGAGCGTGGGCGCGGTGAGCAGGTACCCCTCGTGGCCGTCGCCGCAAAGCCCGCGGCAGAACGCGACGGCCATCCGCGCGGTGAGCAGCGGGTCCTCGGAGTAGCCCTCCTCGTTCCGGCCCCAGCGCGGGTCGCGCAGCAGGTTCACCACGGGTGCCCAGACGTTCAGGCTGATCAGCGGGTGCTCGGCGTGCAGCGCCCGGATCTCGCGGGCGGTGGCGCGGCCGACCTGGCAGGCGAGCTCTGGATCCCAGCTGGCCGCCAGGCCCACTGGCTGCGGGAACACGGTGGCGGGCAGTGTCTTGCCCGTCCCGTGGTGGTCCCGCCAGGACGCGCCGTGCACGCCCTCGGTCCCGGTGTGGAACTCGGCGACGCGCAGCCGCGGGACCGCGGGCGAGCGCTGGTGCAGCATCGCGATCTTTTCCTCGTCGGTGAGCCTGCCCAGGAGGTCGCCGGCTCGCTCACGCGGCGGCAAAGCGGGATCACGGAAACCGGGAACCACTGCTGTCACAGCTTAGCGAATCGCTTCGACAAATCCGTCTCCCATACCTGTCACACCGCAGCCGAGGACGATCAGGCCTGTTCGAGCAGCTCGCGCGTTGATGAATCAGCACGAGCACAAGCTCAGTGTTTCCGGACTATTGCGCAGAAGTCAAGAGAAGATCTAACCTCCAGCTAACTTAGTGAAGCGCTTCAACACGCGACCACAGACGGACGCCACGCCCAACGTCAGACAGCCCCCGAGGACGAAGGTGGTACCTCATATGCATCGCGCAGCGTCACATGACTCACCGTTGAGCCCGCGTATGACCAGACGCGGCTTCATGACCGCCGCGGCGGGCGCCGCCGGCGCGGTCGCCGCCGCACCGGCGCTGGCCGCCTGCGGCTCCGCGGGCGCCCCCGCCAAGACCGGGGCGGCGACGAGCAGCCTGCTCGGGCGGATCCTTCCGCACTACAAGCCGAGCAGCCTGGTCAAGCCGGACTACCCCAGCGTCGCAGGCTCGTCGCCTGCCTACCTGACCTACCCCGCGAACCTGGTGCGCACCGTTTCCGGGATACCGGGCAGCGGCGGCAGCTACACCGCGATCACGCCGCTGTGGGGCACGATCCCGTCCGCGAACAACCCGTTCGACCAGGCGGTGAACAAGGCCCTGGGGGCCACCGTGACCGTGAGCCCCGCGAACGGCAACAACTACAGCACGATCTTGCCGCAGCTGTTCTCCGGCAATAAGGTGCCGGACTGGATTCAGGTGCCGACGTTCTGGGCGCCGCCGCTCAACTTCGGCCAGGCCGCCGCCGACAGGCTCGCCGACCTCACCCCCTACCTGGCGGGGGACAAGATCAGCCAGTACCCGAACCTGGCCGCGATCTTCACCGACGGCTGGCAGGCCGGGGTCTGGGACGACAGGCTGTACGGGTTCCCGTGCTACACGGCCGGGTTCAACATCGGCTACCAGCTCTACTACCGGGCGGACATCCTCGGCTCGCTCGGCATCGGGACGCCTTCGGTCACGTCCATGAACGACCTGTGGGACCTGGCCGCTCAGGTCAACGATCCCAAGGCCAAGCGCTGGGCGCTCGGCGACATCTTCGGTTACCTGTACCAGCCGTACAACTACGCGACGTGGATGCTCGACGACAAGGGCAACCTCATCACGATGTACGAGTCCGAGGGCATCATCGAGGCGATGAACTGGATGGCCAAGGCGATCCGGGCCGGCCTGGTGCATCCGGACCAGGTGGCGGGCAACTACGGCAACGGCGTCACCGAGTTCTACGCCGGGCAGATGGTCATCGTGTCCGACGGGATGGGCGCCTGGAACGCGGCGGACGCGCAGAAGGGCCAGGCGTCCGGCAGGAACTACACCAGGGCCTCCTTCGACTTCTTCTCCGCCACGGGCAGCGGCACGCCGCAGATGCCGCTCGAGGCGGCCACCGCGTGGACCAGCTATCTCAACAAGAGCCTGTCGCCCAGGCAGATCCAGGAGTGCCTGCGCATCGCGGACTACCTCGCGGCGCCGTTCGGGTCTTACGAGTACAACCTGCTCAACTACGGGGTCGAGGGCGTGGATTACACCATGGCCGGCACCGGCCCGCAGCTCACCAACGCCGGGACGAAGTACGCCGGGTCAAGCGTGTCCACCTACAACTTCCTGGTCAGCCCGAACAACGCCACCTACAACGCCGGCTACCCGCAGGTGACCAGGGCGGCGGCGACCTGGGGTCAGCGCAACGCCAAGTACGGTTACCAGCCGCTGTTCTACGAGCTCAACGTCACGGTGCCGAACAGCCTGTCGAACGCCAACGCGTTCACCCCGTTCACCCAGACCGACAACATCATGTACGAGGTTGCCCGCGGCCGGTCCACGATCGCCGACTACAGGTCCACGCTCGCCACCTGGATGCGCGACGGCGGCAGCGATCTGAAGAGGTTCTACGAGGGGGTCCTCGCCCAGCAGAAGAAGCTGGGGTCGGCGTGACGGACGCCGCCACCTCCACGGCGGCGCATACCGAGGGCGGTCCCGCCGCGGGAAGCGAGCCCGCCTCGCTCCCCGCGGTGATGCCCGGCGTGCCCGGGGCGCCGGGCACGCCGGCCGCCGCGGGGCTGTCCCGGCGGCGCGTCCTGTCCCGGCGCAGGCTCTCCCGGCTGCGCCGGGACAGGACGCTGCTCATCATGTGCCTGCCGGCGCTGGCGCTGCTCGGCGTGTTCGGCTACGCGCCGATGCTCGGCCTGGTGATGGCGTTCCAGGACTACGACCTGTACGACGGTCTGCTGCACAGCCCGTGGGCAGGCCTGGCGAACTTCCAGCAGCTGTTCGCCGACCCGGGCTTCTGGCACGCGTTCTGGAACACGCTGACGCTGTTCTCGGTCCAGCTCGCGCTCTTCTTCCCGGTGCCGATCGCGCTCGCCATCCTGCTCGACAGCCTGCTGTCGCGCCGGCTGCGGGCCGTCATCCAGGCGGTCGTGACGCTGCCGCACTTCTTCTCCTTCGTCCTGGTCGTCACGATCTTCAACGAGGTGTTCGGCGGCGCCGGGCTGCTCGACACGTTCCTGCGCTCCCACGGGGTCACCAGCCCGTTCGACCTGATGACCGACCCCGGCACGTTCAAGTTCCTGGTCGCGTCACAGCTCATCTGGAAAGAGGCAGGCTGGTCGATGATCGTCTACCTGGCGGCCCTGGCCGCGATCAGCCCGGCGATGTACGAGGCCGCCGCGGTCGACGGCGCCGGGTACTGGCGGCGGCTGCTGCACATCACGCTCCCGGCGCTGAAAGGCATCACCGTGCTGCTGGTGATACTCAACCTGGGCTACGCGCTGACCTTCGGCTTCGAGCAGATGCTCGTCCAGCTTCCCGCCGTCGGCTCGGGCGCCGCCCAGGTCATCACCACGTTCTCCTACGAGAACGGCATCGTGGCCGGCGACTACAGCTACGGCGCGGCGGCCGGGCTGTTCCTCGGCGTCACCTCGGTGATCCTCATCCTCGGCGCGAACAAAGTCGCGCACCTGTTCGGGGAGGACGGGCTGTACCGGAAATGACCACCACGACGCGCAGGGTCAGCGCGCGGCTGCTCGCCGCCGCCGAGCGGCCGCCCTGGCAGGAACGACCGCGGGCCGCGACCCAGGGCGCCAAGAGCGGCGTGATCACGGCGGTCCTGCTGCTGATCCTGTTCCCGCTGTACACGATCGTGCTGACAAGCTTCTCCACCCAGGCCTCCGTCAACCAGGCCGGCGGCATGGTCATCTGGCCGCACGGCCTGTCCCTGGCCGCCTACCAGGACGTCGTGTCCGGAGGCGTGGTCGACAGGGCGCTGCTGATCAGCCTGGGCATCACGGCCGTCGGAACGGCCTTCTCCATGGTCGTCACGATCCTCGCCGCCTACGGCATGTCGCGTCCGGGATCGTTCGGCCACCGCACGGTCTTGTGGATCATGATGCTCACGATGTTCTTCAACGGGGGCATCATCCCGCTGTTCCTCGTGGTCTCCGCGCTCGGCGGCTACGACGAGTACTGGGCGCTGATCGCGCCGGCCGCGGTAAGCGTGTTCAACATCATCGTGATGCGGGCCTTCTTCGCCAACACCGCCGCGGACCTCATAGAGTCCGCCAGGATCGACGGCGCCAGCGACTGGCGGATCCTGTGGCGGATCGTGCTGCCGACGTCCAAGGCGGTCACGGCGGTGATCGCGCTGTTCTACGCGGTCGGCTACTGGAACTCCTGGTTCAACATCATGCTGTTCATGCCATCCGACAGTTCGAAATGGCCGCTGCAGATGGTGCTCTACGACTACCTGACCCAGAACAGCCAGCTGGTCAACAGCGCCGCCGCCGGGTTCCAGAACACCGTCCCCACGCTGGCGCTGCAGATGGCGGTGGTCACGATCACGATCGTCCCTGTCCTGCTCGCCTACCCGTTCGTTCAGAAGCACTTCACGAAGGGGGTGCTGATCGGTGCGATCAAGGGCTAGCGGGTCCGTCCCGAAGCAGGAGGCCGGGTAGCGTGCCGGCCGCCAAGCCCCGCGCGCGGGCCGGGGAGCCGCCCCTTCTGCCGCCCGCGCGCGGCAACCACGACGACGCCCCGGCGCGGGCCTGGACCGACGCGTTCTGCGTGGGGAACGGGCGGCACGGCGCGCTGGTCCTCGGCGACCCGCGCGACGAGACCGTCATCGTCAACCACCACGCGCTGACCTGGCCGGACGCGCCGGCGCCGCCGGCGGGCGGCACGCCGCCGTTGCTGGCCGGGCGCCTGGAAGCCGTGCGCGACCTGCTGCTGGCCGGGGAACCGGAGCAGGCGCTTGCCCTGCTGTCGGGCCAGTGGCCGCACTACCATCCGCGCCGCTTCCACCCGGCGTTCGCGGTCAGGCTCCGCGCGGGCCGGGCGGGCGCCGGCGAGCAGGGCGTGCCCGACGGCTACCTGCGGACCCTGGACTACCCCGCCGGGGTCGCCGCCGTGGCCTGGCGGGACCGCGGCGGCCGGACGTGGCGGCGCACGTGCTTCGTCTCACGCGAACGCGACGTCGTCGTGCAGCACGTGCGAGCTCCCGCCGCAAGCGCGCTGGACGTGGTCCTCGCGCACGAGGTCCGGCTGGACGCCGCGCCGCCGGGCATGGACGTCGCGGTCGCCGCGAGCGCGCGGACGCCAGCCGAGGCCGTGGTCACCGTCCGCGTACGTTACCCCGGCCTGGCGAGCGGGTACGCCGGCGTCACGCGGGTCAGCGCGCGCGGCGGGCGGTGCCACCCCGTCCCCGCCGCCGGCGGCGGGG
>DAHVAN010000449.1 GCA_027314595.1 Actinomycetota bacterium
GACCACGCGAACACGTCCGGCCGCGCCGCGACGCACCGCCCGCACAGGACGCACTTGCCCTGGTCGACCCGCGGCCGGCCGCCGGACGCCCCGATCGCCCCGGCCGGGCACAGGCCGGCGACGTCGTCCGCGGCAGCGCCGTCGAGCACGGCGGCCGGCCCGCGCCAGGAGTCGGCGTACTCGTCGGGGCGCCGCGGCCAGCGGGTCGTGACCACGCCGTCGCGCAGCCCGCGCAGCACCCAGACGCTCATCGTGTCCCCCCGGCGATCACAGCGCGGCCCCGGCGACGGACAGGCCGAAGCTGGCCTCGATGAACGGGAAGTCGGTGAGGATGTCGCCGGCGAACACCTCGTGCATCAGCACGAGGTTGTGGAACGAGGCCGAACGGGGCTGGCAGCCGGCGATCCGGCCGCCGGAGATCGTCACGTCGTAGAGCACCTCGCCCTGGGGGGCTTCGGCCCAGCCGACCGCGCGGCCGTCGGCAGGCTCGCAGGGTGCGTGGGCAGACGCCACGGCTCGTTCGGGAAAATCTGACAGGGCCTGCCGGATCAGGCCGAAGGCGCGGTCCGCCTCCTCCCACCTGACCCGCAGGCGTGCCAGCGCGTCGCCCGCGACGTGGGCGCGCGCCGGCTCGACGGCGAGGGTCCGGTAGGCGTCGTAGGGGCGGGCGCGGCGGGCGTCGTCGCAGTAGCCCGACGCCTTGCCGACGGGGCCCAGCGCGCCGTGCTCGCGGGCACGGTCCGGGGTCAGCGGCCCGGTGCCGCGCAGCCGGTCCAGGAACGAGGAGGTGCCCATCAGCGCCCGCGCGTCGGCGCTGACCTGTTTTTCCAGCCTGGCCAGCTCGGCGAGGACCTGCGCCGGCGTCGCGCGCGGGAACGCGGACACGCCCCCGGGGACGACGACGCCGCGGCCGAAGCGGCTGCCGCACATGGCGCCGACCAGGCGCAGCACGCGCTCCTTGTGCAGCGCGAAGCGGGCGGTGGCGACCGCCAGGCCCGCCGCGTCGGCGAGCCTGGCGGCGACATCGAGATGACCCGCGATCCGCTCGAGCTCGGCGTGGACCACGCGCATGAGGGCGGCCTCGCGGGGCACCTGGCAGCCGGCGATCTCCTCGACCGCGTGGCAGAAGGCGAGGGCGTGGGCGACGGAGGCGATGCCCTCGGCGCGCTCGGCGAGCAGCACGCCGTCGGGGACGGTCCGGCCGGCGAACCGGCCGGCGATGCCGCGGTGCTTGTAGAAGATCCGCATGTTCACGTGCGGTATCGCCTCGCCCGGGGTCTCCACCAGGTACTCCATCGACTCGACCACGCCGGAGCGCACCGGGCCGTGCGGGATGGTGAACAGCCCGTACCCGGCCACGTGCCTGGGCAGCGCGTGATCGCCGGGGTTTCCTGGCTTGATCAGCGGGGCGAGCCGGGGATGCCCCTGCGGGACGACGCCGGTCTGGTCGTGGATGAGCCGTTCGTACCAGAAGGCGGCACGGATGTCCGGGGTGAGGGACGGGTAGCTTGCGGCGCCTGGCGGTAGCTGTGCGTACAGGGTGTCGATCGCGCCGGGCGCGGCGACGTGCGCGGTCAGGGTGACCGCGCCGCCGCGGCGGGCCGCGGACAGGCCGGCGAACCGCTCCCCCCGCCCGATCCGCGCGGCGAGCGCGTCCCGCAGGGCCGCGGCGGCCGGTTCGGCGCTCATGATCGTCATCGCGCCCCCAGCTGTGCCGCGCCCCGGGTGATCAGGTCGGCGAGCTCGCCGGGCGGGTGCAGGCCGAGCAGCGCCAGGACCGCCAGGCCCGCCACCGCGGGTACCACCATCCAGGTGCTCGGCTCGCCGGCCGCGGTCTTGGCCGGCTCAGGGGCGGGGGTGAGCACCATCCGGGTCGCGGCCGTGGCCAGCCCGGCGAACGCGACCGTCACCAGCACCACCAGGACCGCCGCGGCGGCGTAGCTGCCGTCGCCGAGACCGCCTGCGACGATCTGGAACTCGCTGCGGAACACGCCGGACGGCGGCAGCCCCGACAGCGCGAAGATCGCCAGCAGGAACAGCGGGCCGCTCCACGGCAGCAGGCTCATGCCGCCCCGCATGGCCGGCATCCGCTTGGTGCCGTACTTGACGGTGAACACCCCCGCGCCCATGAACGCGTTGCCCTTGGCGACCGCGTGCGCCATCACGTGCAGCAGCACGCCGGCCAGCGCGACCGGGGCGCCGAAGCTCACGCCGATCGCGAGGATGCCCATGTGCTCCACGCTTGAGTAGGCGAGCAGCCGCTTGACGTCCCGCTGGCCGAACACGTACAGCGAGGCGAGCAGCAGCGACGCGACACCGAACGCGAGCAGGGTGTCGCGGGGAAAGCCGCCGCCGCCGCTGGCGGCGGCGACCTGGTAGAACCGCAGGATCGCGTAGAAGCTGACCGCGAGCAGCGAGCCGGACAGCAGCGCGGACACCGGGGTGGGCGCCTCCGAGTGCGCGTCCGGCAGCCAGGTGTGCACAGGGAACAGGCCCACCTTCGTGCCGTAGCCGAGCACCGCCAGGCCGAACGCGAGCCGTACCGGGGTGCGCGGGAGCCGGGACCCGGCCTGGATCAGCGGCTGGACCGCGAGGTTGAAGTGCTCGCCGAGCACCTGGGCGCCGGCGTAGTAGGCGAAGACGGTGCCCAGCAGCGCCAGGCCAAGGCCGGCGGAGGCGATCAGGACGTACTTCCACGCGGCTTCGGCTGCCCCGTCGGTGTCCTCGATCGCGACAAGGAGCGCGGAGATGATCGTGGTCACCTCGACGGCGATCCACAGCAGCGCCAGGCTGCCCATCAGCGGCGCGGCCAGCATCGCCCAGGCGAACGCGTTGAACCCGGCGTGGAAACGCCGCGCGTAGCGCGCGTCCCGGTGTTTGAGGTAGCCGACCGCGTAGACGGCGACCGCGGCGTACAAGAACCCGGTGGCGAGCAGGAAGATCACGCTCACCGCGTCGGCGCGGAGGTATCCGGACAGGTAGCTGAGGTCGCCGTGGGCGGCTTCGGGGACCAGCGCAAGGACGAGCGCGAAGCTGGCGACGCCGGAGGTGACCGTGAGCGCGGCGGCGGCGCGGGCGGGGACGGCGAGGCAGGCGAGTCCCGCCGCCAGCGGGAGGATCAGGACGGCCAGGACTACGGCGATCATCGGCTCAGCCTCGCAGCCTGGTCAGGTCGGCGGTGGACAGCGACTCGGACCGCGCGTGGTGGGCGCGGATCAGCATCCCGAACACCACGACCGCCACCAGCAGGTCGAACAGGAACGCGGTCTCCAGGATCAGCGGCAGCCCGGCGGCCACCACGAGCGCCGCGAGCGAGATCGCGTTCTCCACCGAGAAGAACCCGACCGCCTGCGACGCCACGTCGCGGCGCACGATCATCAGGCCGAACGCGACGAACACCATCGCCCCGGCGATCGCCAGCGCGAGCTCGGGGGCAGCCGGGCCGCTGATGTGGAACGCGCCGAACGAGAAGAACCCGAACGCGGCCAGGCCGATGCTGGCCAGCACCGCGCTGGCCGGGTTCAGCGTGTGGCTGCCCGCCACCCCCGGGGGGTCCTCGCTCGCCGGCCCGCCCAGCAGGCGGCGCAGCACCAGCGGCACGGCGACGACCTTCAGCGCCGCCGACAGCCCGGCAAGCGCGTACAGGTCGGGCAGGCCCCGGTCGGCGGCGATGACGATGGCGAGCGCCGAGATCAGCGCGGACTGCGCCATGTACAGCCGGACCTGGTCCCTGACCAGGGCCTGGCGCAGCATGCCGAACTCAAGCAGCAGCATCAGCGCCGCGATCACGTTCGCGGCGCCTTCGTAGATTCCCGGCGGCGCGTTCATCACCCGCCCCCCAGGTACAGCGTGAACACGCCGATCACGGCGAGCAGGAACGCCGCCGAGGCGTATTCGGTGATCTTGAACAGGCGCAGCTTGGCGAAGGAGTCGTCGATCACGGCGACGATGACGCCGACCGCGCAGGCCTTGGCGAGCAGCGCGAGGATCGCCAGCAGGACCGCGCCAAGCCGCTGGCTGGACGCCAGCCCCCACGGCACCACGAACACGTCGGCCAGGATCGTGAACAGGATCAGCTGCTTCAGCTCGCTGCCCCACGTCAGCAGCGCGAAGTACGGCCCCGAGTGCTCGAAGGACCGGGCCTGCTCGATCATCCCGAACTCGTTCGTCCCGGTGTGCGTCTCCACCGGGATCCGGCCGGTCTCGTGCAGGATCACCATGAACAGCGCGGCGCTGGCCAGCAGGTGCGCCGGGCGGATCACCTGCCCGGCGCTGGCGCGGACCGTGGCGGCCAGCGCGTACGGCAGGTCGGTGCCGGTCAGCAGGGCCACGGTGAACACCACGAACAGCACGACCGGTTCGGTGATGGCGGAGAACGTCTTGGCCCGGCTCGCCCCCAGCTGGGCGTACGGGCTGCCGGTCTCAAGCGCCGCGGTGGCGACGGCGAAGCTGGCCAGCGACAGCAGGAACCCGCCGCCGAGGATGTCGCCCATGTAGCCAAGCGGCAGCCCGTAGGTGGTCAGCACCGGGATCAGCAGCGGGATCGTGAGGTACGCCGCGACCGCGATCACCGGCGCCGCCAGGAAGAACCAGCTCGCCTGTTCCGGGGCGAGCGCCTCCTTGCGGCACAGCTTCGCCAGGTCGTAGTACGGCTGCAGCACCCGCGGCCCGCGCCGTCCTTGCAGCCGGGCCTCCACCTTCGCGATCACGCCGGTGACTCCGGGCGCGCCGAGCGCGACGGTCAGGACCTGCAGCAGCTGGATGACCGGGATCGGGACGGCCGCACTCACCGTGCGGCACCGGGACCATCGCCAGGCGGTTCCAGGGACTCGTCCATCGTGATGCCTCCTACCCGTTACGGCGGCGAAGCCATTGCAGGGGGTAGAAGCCATCAGCGCGGCCAGGGCCGTGCGGTTAAGGCGAGCCTCATCGCCAGGTGATCATTGTGGCCTATGGGCATCGGGTGCCGCAACTCGCCCTTTTCGCCCCGCGCGCCCTCTGGCCGGCTTCCCCGACTCGAATCTTTGTGTGTAGTTTGATCCCTGCGCAGGGGTCAAACTACACACAATAACGTGGCTGCGGGATGATTGGACGGTTTGGCACGCATTTGTCAGGCTGACCGGATCAGGACCCAGACCGGGAACCGGACCAAAGGAGACTCCAATGCGAAGAACGCCACACGGCTGGCCCCTCGGATTCGGCGCGGCAGCGCTGCTGCTGGTCACGCCGTTCGCGACCGTGGCCGCCGTCTCGCAGTCGCACGGCGCGGCCCGCCCGCCGCGGACGGCGGCGCCGGCCGTCAACTGGGCGCTGTCAGGCGCCGCCACGGCGACCACGGCCGAATCCGGCTATCCCGCGTCCAACGCCATCGACGGCAACGCCGGAACCGACTGGTGCACGTCCGGCTGGACGGGCACCCTGACCGTCGACCTCGGCCAGGTTCGCGCGCTGGACGACCTGGGGATCACGCTGGATTCCGCCAGTCCCTCCGCCTCGGCCTCGATCGAGCTCGCGACCACGGCCGGGGGCTGGCAGCAGGTGCCCGCGCTGCGCGACGTCGCGCTCGACCCGGGCAGCCCGATGTACTTCCCGCTGCCCCGGCGCACCAGCGCCCGCTACGCCGAGCTCACCGTGTACAGCGACACCGGCGCCGACGTCTGCGTCGGCGAGTTCCGCGCCTACGGGCCCGACCCGGCCGCGTCCGGCATGGCCCTGGGGGCCGACCTTTCCTTCACCCCGCAGGAACTGGCCGCGGGCGCCACGTTCAGCTACCAGGGCAGGCAGGCCAGCCCGGTGACGATCATGCGGGAGGCGGGCGCGAACTACGTGCGCATGCGGCTGTGGGTCGACCCGCCGCCCGGCTACAGCAACCTCGCCAGCGACCTCGCCCTGGCCAGGCAGGTTCGCGCGAACGGGATGAAGATCTACCTCGACATCATGTACTCCGATTTCTGGGCCGACCCGCAGCACCAGAACATCCCCGCCGCCTGGCAGGGCCAGGACCTGGCCCAGCTCACCGCCACCGTCCAGTCGTACACCCGGCAGGTCATCTCCGCGTTCGCGCGCCAGGGCACGCCCGTGGCCATGGTGTCCATCGGCAACGAGATCCGCAACGGCATCCTGTGGCCCGCCGGCGAGATCAACTGCACGGGCTGCGGCGGATGGGCCAGCTTCACCCAGCTGCTCAAGGCGGGCGTCGCGGGCGCGCAGGCCGGCAACCCGCCCGGCCACAAGCTGCTCATCATGATGCACTACGACCAGGGCGCCAGCTTCACGCTGAGCTCGGCGTTCTACTCCGGGCTCGAGTCCTACGGCGTGCCGTTCGACGTGATCGGGCTCTCCTATTACCCGGTGCTCGGCGAACCGCCCATCTCGGGCCTGCGCGCGAACGTCGACGGGCTCGCCACCGAGTTCGGCAAGCCCATCGTCATCGCCGAGACCCAGTACCCGTGGACGCTCGCGAACGGGAACTCCCCGCTCGGCGACGGCACCGGGGACTTCGCCTGGCAGACCAGCCAGCTCGATCCTGGCTACCCGGCGACCCCCGGCGGCCAGCTCTCCTTCGTGACCGACGAGCTGTCCATCCTGGCCCAGGCGCCCGGCGGGCTGGGAGCGGGCCTGTTCTACTGGGCGCCGGACTGGATCCCCGGCGTGCCCTGGGAGCCGGGGGCCGGCATCGGCTCGCCGAACGTCAACATGACCCTGTTCAACTTCGCGGGCCAGGCGCTGCCGTCGATCAACATCTTCGCCAACCCCGCCCAGGTCTGCGAGCGCGCCAACCCCGGCAGCTCGCCCTGCGTCATAGGCGGCTGACTGCGATAGGCGGCTGAGTGTTACAGGCGGCTCCCGCGGGCGTGTTACGCTCGTACTGAAACAGTCGTTTCAGTACGAGCGAGGAGGCCAGCATGCCCGCGGGAGACCTCATCATCCGCCGCCTGGGCAAGCCGGGTGACCTCGGCTGGGTCGTGATGGCCCATGGCGAGGTGTACGCGCAGGAGTTCGGCTGGGACACCAGCTTCGAGGCGCTTGTCGCGCGGATCGTCGCGGATTTCGCCGGCCGCGACGACGACGCGAGGCAGGCGGCCTGGATCGCCGAGCGCGACGGCCGCCGGGCCGGATGCGTGTTCTGCGTCGCGGCGGACGAGGAGACCGCGCAGCTGCGCATCCTGCTCGTCGACCCCGCCGCGCGGGGGCGCGGCACGGGCGCCCGCCTGGTCGACGAGTGCCTGCGGTTCGCCCGCCAGGCCGGCTACAAGCGGATGAAGCTGTGGACGAACCACCCGCTGGCCGCGGCCCGCCGCGTCTACCTGTCCCGGGGATTCCGCCTGGTCGAGGAGGAACCGCACCACAGCTTCGGCGCGACCCTGACCGGGCAGGTGTACGAGCTCGACCTGGCGCCGTGACCGCGCCGGAGTCGCCGCGCAAGCGGGAACTGCTCGAGGCCGCCTACCTCCACGTGCTCGGCAGCGGGCTGGCCGGCATGTCGCTGCGGCCGCTCGCCACAGCGATCGGGTCGAGCCCGCGCGTGCTGCTGTTCCTGTTCGGCTCCAAGGAGGGGCTGATCCGCGCCCTGCTCGCCCGCGCGCGCGAGGACGAGCTGCGCTACCTGGAGAAGCTGCGCGGCAGCCGGGGAGTGCGCGAGGCAGGGCGCGAGGTCTGGTCCTGGCTCGTCGCGCCCTCCCGTCGGGCGCTGCTCGCCTTGTGGGTCGAGGGCTATGCCCGCTCCCTGCTCGGCGAGCCCGGGCCGTGGGCGGATTTCGGCAGGGACACCGTCAACGACTGGCTGGAACTTCTGGCGCAGCGCCAGCCCGCCGATCGCCGCGATACGCAAGAAGCGCAAGCCGAACGCACGCTGCTGCTCGCGGTCCTGCGCGGCGCTCTGCTCGACCTGCTGGCCACCGGCGACGTCGACCGCGTCACGGCGGCCGTGGAGCATCACCTGCGCAGCGCCGGGTAAGGCCGGCCCGTCCACGGGTCAGCCGCGCCGCCCCGGCCCCAACACCACGCGACGACGACAGCGCTGACCTTGCGGCACGGCGCGCGTCGATCCTGCTCGCTGAGGGCGGCATCACCGCTTCGGAGCGGACACGCGCCCGCTACGGCTGGAAGACTATGCGGCCGGTGGTGGCGCCCTCGGCCAGGCGGCGCACGCCGTCGGGGACGTCGGCTAGCGGCAGGCGCTCGCTGATCAGCGGGCGGATCAGGCCGGCGCCGGAGAGCCGGGTCAGTTCGTCGTGGCAGGCGCGGACGGCTTCCGGGCTCCGCTGGGCGTACAGGCCCCAGTGCAGGCCGAGGATGGAGTAGTTCTTCACCAGGGCGTGGTTCAGCGCGGCCTGCGGGATGTCGCCGCTGGCGAAGCCGACGACCACGATGCGGCCCTCGAACGCGACGCACCTGGTGGACCCGCGGAAGGCGTCGCCGCCCACCGGGTCGTAGACGACGTCGGCGCCGCGGCCGCCTGTGACGTCCTTGACGACCGCCACGAAGTCCTCGCCGTGCCGGTCCACTACCACGTCCGCGCCGAGGTCGCGCACCACCGCCGCCTTCCGCGGGCCGCCGGCCACCCCGATGACGAACGCGCCGGCCGCCTTGCCGAGCTGGACGGCGCCGCTGCCCACGCCGCCCGCGGCGGCGTGCACGAGCAGCGTCTCCCCCGCCGCCAGGCGGGCCCGCTGATGCAGCCCGAACCATCCCGTCTGGTACGTGATGTGGAACGGCGCCGCCTGCGCGTCGTCGAGCCCGGGCGGCGCGGGCATCGTGCCCGCCGCGTGCATCAGGGCGTACTCCGCGAACGCCCCGTGAGGCAGGACGGTCCCGCCGATCACCCGGTCTCCCGGCGAGAATCCCGTCACGCCGGGGCCGGCCGCCGTGACCTGTCCGCACAGTTCGACGCCGGGGGTGAACGGCAGCGGCGGGCGGACCTGGTAGGCGCCCCGGCACAGCAGCGCGTCGGGGAAGTTCGCGGCGGCCGCGAGCACCCGCACGAGAAGCTGTCCGGGACCGGGATCGGGCCGCGGGGCTTCGGCCAGCTCGAGCACGTCCTGCGGCTCGCCGTAGCCGCTTACCTGCCAGGCTTTCACCCCGGCGCCTCCTCTTCTGTCCGCCGCTGCAGCCGTGACATGCCGCGCAGCCACCTGTCGGTGTCCGCGGCCCGCAGCGAGTAGTACTCCCTGACCACCGGGTGCGGCAGGACGAGGAACCTGCCCTCGGTCATCGCGTCCCAGAGGGCCTGCGCCACCTGCTCGGGTTCGATCGCGCTTTCCTTGAGCACGACCTCGCCCGCCCGCCCCGTATCGGCGAGCATCGCGGTGCGCACCCCCTGCGGGCAGACGCAGTGCACGGTCAGCCCGCGGTGCGCGTAGGTCGCGGCGAGCCATTCCGCGAACGCCACCGCGGCGTGCTTGGTCACCGAGTACGGCGCCGAGCCGAGCATCGTCAGCAGGCCGGCCGCCGACGCGGTGACGACCATCGTGCCGCGCCCGCGCGCCAGCCAGCCCGGGAGCAGGCCCCGCGCCGCGCGCACGTGCGCCAGCGTGTTGACCTCCCAGACGCGCTGCCACACGTCCTCCGGGGTCTCCGGCCCGGTCCCGGCGCCGGTCCCGGCGTTCGAGCAGTAGATGTCGATCTCGCCGAGGTGGCCGGCGGCGGCTTCGAGGAGTGCGCGCACGCCGCCTTCGGTTCCGGCGTCACCGGGGACGGCGTAGCCCTCGATCTCCTCGGCGACCGCGTCCGCCGCGCCGGGATCCAGGTCGTTCACCACCACCCGGGCGCCCCCGGCCGCGAGCCGGCGCGCGATCGCCCGCCCGATCCCGCCTCCGCCGCCGGTGACGACGACGCCGGCTCCGCTCACGCTCGTCATGTCGCACACCTTAGCCTCCCGGCCTCGCGGCCGGACCAGCGGGAATCGGGATCTACCCCAGCAGGTCCAGGGCGGCGCCGAAGAGCGCCTCCGACGCCGGCGTGCGTTCCAGGAGCTCGATCACCGTGCCGCGGGCGCTGCCGCCGTCCAGGTAGACCCAGCGGACGGGGTTGCCAGGCCCGGTGCCGTCGATGAGCAGGCTCGCCCGCGGATCGGCCGCGCGCACCGCCGCGAGCTGGTCGTCGAAGTCCGGCACCAGGTAAGCCAGATGATGCATGCCCTCGCCGCGGGTCTTGAGGAACTCCGCGTGCGGGGAACGGTCGTCGAGGGGCTCGAGCAGTTCGAGCAGCACCCCCCCGAGCGCGCCGAAGGCGATCTTCAGGGAAAATGCCGTCAGCTCGCCGTGCACGAGCGCCTGGTCGAAGCGCGCGGCGGCGGCGCCGACGAACGGGCCCGCGCCCAGCCGCGCGGCCAGCTCCCGCTGGGCGGCGGCGCAGTCGCGCACCACCCAGCCGACGTGGAACAGCTCAGGGAGCCGCGGCCGCGCCGTCATCCGGGCGTGCCCTGCTGGCTGGCGGGCGACCCCCGCACCCCCGCCTCGTCGTGGGCCTCCACGACGCAGACCAGGTCGCCGACGCGGACGTCGCTGCCCTCGGGAACGGCGTGCTCGACCATGACGCCGTCGCCGGTGGCCTCGACCTGCTGGCTGATCTTCTCCGTCTCGATCTCGTAGAGGGGATCGCCCTTGCGGAACGCCTCGCCCGGCTGCCTGCAGAACCGGACGACGGTCGCCTCCTGCATCGTCATCCCGATCTTGGGCAGCCTGACCCGCACTCGCACGCTCATGCGGGCACCCCCCGCCCGCGGTCCTCGCCGCGGCCGAGCAGCGCGCGGACGGCGGCGGCGATGCGGGCCTCGCCCGGGATCACGTGCGCCTCGGCGTTCGGGGCGTAGGGAATCGCGACGTTCGGGGTGGTGACGCGCAGGATCGGGCCCTTCAGCGAGGAGAAGCCCTGCTCCGCCACCACGGCGGCGATCTGGCTCGCCGCCGAGCAGCACTCGCGGGCCTCGTCGACGACGACGAGGCGGCCAGTCTTGCGCACCGAGGCGAGCACGCCGCCGGCGTCGAACGGGACGAGCGTGCGGGGGTCGATCACCTCGGCGTTCACGCCGTCAGCCGCCAGCGCCGCGGCGGCGGCGAGGGCCGGCCTGACCATCCTGCCGATCGCGACGACGGTGACGGCGTCGCCTTCCGTGCGCACGGCCGCCTTCCCGAAGGGGACGAGGTGCTCGCCGTCGGGCACCTCGCCGAGCTCGCCGCCGCGGCCGTTCGGCTCAAGGATCACGCACGGGTTCCTGCTCCGGATCGCCGTCTTGGTCAGGCCCTTGGCGTCGGCGGGCGTGGCCGGAACGGCCACGTTCAGCCCGCCGAGGTTCATCAGCATCGGGTAGGGGGTGTCGGAGTGCTGTGCCGCGTTGGAGGAGCCCCCGCCGATGGTGGCGATGATGGTGATCGGGAGTTCCATCTGGCCGCCGGTCATGAGGCGCAGCTTCGACATCTGGTTCCCGATGGCGTCCATGCCGGTGTACATGAAGTTCGCGAACATCATCTGCAGGACCACGTGGTAGCCGGCCGCCGCGAGGCCGACCGCCATGCCGGTGAGCGTCGTCTCGCAGATCGGGGTGTTGCGGATCCGGTCGTGACCGAACTGCTCGTGGACCCCGCGCAGGTCCCCGACGATCGACAGTTCGACATCCTCGCCGTAGACGATGACCTTCGGGTCGCGCGCCATCTCCTCGACGACGGCGTCGTGGATGGCCTGGATCAGGCGGGTGCGGGCCATGGGCGTGTCAGGGCTCCTCTGGTGCGAACATGAGCGTCTGCGCCAGCTCGGGGTCGGCCGGCTGGCCGGCCTCGGCGTAGGCCACGGCGTCGTCGACGCGCTCGAGGATCCCGGCCTCGATGCGGTCGAGCTCCGCCGCGCTTGCGGTCCCTGACGAGGTGAGGCGGGAGCGGAACCGGGCGATCGGGTCCCTGTGCCGCCAGGCCTCGATCTCGTCGGCGTCCCGGTACCGGCCAGGGCCGAGGACGAAGGTCTCGGCCTCGAAATGACCCTGGATGCGGTAGGTGCGCGCCTCGATGAACGACGGTCCGCCGCCGTGGCGGGCACGGCGGACCGCCTCGCCGGCCGCCCGCCACACGTCGGTCACGTCGTTGCCGTCGACCTCGGCGGCCGGCATCGAGAACGCCCGGGCCCGGTCGGCGATGCGGCCGGCTGTCACCTGCGCCGCGGGGGTGAACTCGGAGAACCCGTTGTTCTCGCAGACGAAGATCACGGGGAGCTGCCAGAGCGTCGAGATGTTCAGGCATTCCATGAGCGCGCCCTGGTTCGCGGCGCCGTCGCCGAAGAAGCAGACCGACACCTTGCCGTCCCCGTCGAGCTTGGCTCCGAAGGCCGCGCCGGTCGCGATCGACAGCCCCGCGCCGACGATCCCGTTCGCCCCGAGGATGCCCTTGGTGATGTCGGCGACATGCATCGAGCCGCCCATGCCCTGGCAGATCCCCTCGCGCTTGGCCCAGATCTCGGCCATCATCGCCCGCACGTCACCGCCCTTGGCGACGAAGTGGCCGTGGCCGCGGTGGGTGGAGGTGGCGTAGTCGCGGGCGTCCAGGTGCGCGCACACCCCGGCCGCGACCGCCTCCTGGCCGATGTAGAGGTGGACGGCCCCGGGCAGCTTGCCCGCGGCGCTGTCGTCGCGCAGCCGCTCCTCGACGCGGCGGATCAGCATCATCGACTCATACAGCCGGAGCGCCCGCGCCGGCGTCGGCTCGCCGTGATGACTCCCCGCCTGCGTCTGGCCTGGCCCTGTCGTCATCTCGTCTCCCTCCTCACGTCCCCGCGGTCTGGAGTCGTCATCGATAACACCAGCATCGCACCTGACCGCGTGATCGTGGAGTATCACAATCCGAACCTGGCCGCGCGGCGGGAACGCGTGGCTGACGGTGCGGCGGATCGCACGGGACGATCACCAGCGTGACCTCCGGCGGGAATGCGAGCCGCGATGCCGGCGTT
This sequence comes from Actinomycetota bacterium, assembly GCA_027314595.1. Classification (GTDB taxonomy): domain Bacteria; phylum Actinomycetota; class Actinomycetes; order Streptosporangiales; family Streptosporangiaceae; genus Trebonia. The sequence goes on from DAHVAN010000449.1 coordinate 12,934, forward strand.
GGACGTGGACCGTGGAGGAGATTGTCCCGGCGGCGGAAGGGGCGGACGGGGCGGACGGGCTGCCCGACGGCGCCTTGCCCGGACTCGGCCGGCGCCGGATTCTGCTCATCATCGGCGCGCTCATGCTCGGCATGCTGCTCGCCGCGCTCGACCAGACGATCGTCTCGACGGCGCTGCCGACGATCGTCGGCGACCTGAAGGGCGGCTCCCACATCGCCTGGGTCATCACCGCCTACCTGCTCGCCACCACCGTGTCCACCCCGCTGTGGGGCAAGCTGGGCGACCAGTACGGCCGGAAGGTGTTCTTCCAGGCCGCGATCGTCATCTTCCTGGCGGGCTCGGTGCTGAGCGGCATCAGCACGTCCATGGTCATGCTCATCGCCTTCCGCTCGATCCAGGGGCTGGGCAGCGGCGGGCTGATGGTCGGCTCCCAGGCCATCGTCGGCGACATCGTCTCGCCGCGCGAACGCGGCCGCTACGTCGGGCTGTTCGGCGCCGTCTTCGGGGTCGCCAGCGTGGTAGGGCCGCTGCTCGGCGGCGTCTTCGTGGACAACCTGTCCTGGCGCTGGATCTTCTACATCAACGTGCCGATCGGCGTGGTGGCCCTGCTGGTGGTCGCCAGCCAGGTGCCCGGCCGGCTGCGCCGCGTGCACCACAAGATCGACTACCTCGGCACCCTGGTGCTGTCGCTGGCCGCGACCTCCCTGATCCTGCTGACCAGCCTGGGCGGCACGACCTATCCGTGGCGGTCGGCGCCCATCTACACCCTGGGCGCGGCCGGCGCGGCGCTGATCGCGGTGTTCGCGCTCGTCGAGCGGCGCGCCGCGGAGCCCGTCCTGCCGCTGCACCTGTTCAGGCTGCGCATTTTCTGGGTCACCAGCCTGGTCGGCTTCATCGTCGGCTTCGCGATGTTCGGCGCCATCACGTACCTGCCCGCGTTCTTCCAGGTCGTCCGGGGCATCTCGCCCACGGTCTCCGGGGTGTACGTGCTGCCGCTGATGGTCGGGCTGCTCGCGGTCTCGATCGGGTCCGGGCAGGTCATCTCCAGGACCGGAAAGTACCGGCTGTTCCCCATCGTCGGCTCCGCGGTGATGACCCTTGGCCTGTACCTGCTGTCGCTGATGGGCGTGCACTCCTCGACCCTGCAGGACGCGGCCTACATGCTCGTGCTCGGCATGGGCATCGGCGGCGTGATGCAGGTGCTCGTCATCATCGTGCAGAACGGCGTGCCGCACAGCGAACTGGGCGTGGCGACCTCCGGCGCCACCTTCTTCCGCTCGATCGGCGGGTCGTTCGGCACCGCGATCTTCGGCGCGATCTTCTCCAACGTGCTGGTCGGCAACCTGGCCGCGCACCTGCACGGGATCGCGCTGCCGACGGGGTTCAGCAGCGCTGACGCCACCCCGGCGCTGCTCGGCCGCCTTCCGGCCGTCGTCCGCGACGGGTTCGTGGCCGGCTACGCCGAGTCGATCCAGACCGTGTTCCTCGTCGCGGTGCCGATCGCCGCGCTCGCCTTCTGCGCCACCTGGCTGATCCCGCACGTGGAACTGCGACGGTGGGCGCAGGGCGCGGCGCCGCCGGCCGAGCCGGCCCGCGATTTCGCCTGAACTGCCGCCCGGGTCGCGGCGGCCTTCAGCCCGGCAGGTGGCGCGCGGAGAACCGCGTCCAGGGCCGGCCAGAACATACGGCTGGCCGCGCCCAAGGAAATACCTGTGGATATGCTGTGAGCAACCCGGTGGATAACCGCATTCACGTGCGGATAACCACTGGCTTTCTGTGGATAATAAAAACTCTTCCATTTATTTTGCCCGGGCACTTGCGCGCCGCACGGCACAGGGGTAGAAATGCATTCACCGCCGGAAACGGGCACCACTCGGAGGCGACTCCGGGACGTGGATGGAGCCGGGAAACCGGCTCCTGACGCGGGCGCACGGCCCTGGCGGACGGCCGTCGGAGCCGGGTGAGCCGGGCAACTGGCGAGCCTGTGCGGTAGGCCGTGCAAGGCCCCCTCCATCCCATATATGGAGGGGGCCTTGTCGTATTGTGCCCGAACGCTGCGCCGCCGCACACGAACGACACGCCGGCGACCGCTGGCCTCCGCGGATAGTGACGGGAGGCGGTCAGGAACCCGTCACGTGACTGGGGCACCTGCGCATCTGGCCCAGTAGCACGTGTCAGCGGGCCGATGTAGGTTCCGGCGCAGTCGTTCTCGCCGATCTCGCCCGCGACCACCGGGACCTTGGCGGCGACCGGGGCCACCTGGGAGGTCCACCCGGCGTACGCGGAGTTCACGTACGATTGCGCGTTCCAGCAGGCCTCGTTCAGCGGCACGCGGACCCCGCCGTCGCAGCGATGGTCCAGACGCTAGGCAGGCGCCATCCGGCGGTCAAAGGGGCGGCCGCTCACCAGGCGACTTGGATGAAAGCAGGGCGCCCGCTTTCATCCGCGTCTGCAGGCGCCGGGGCTCCACGCGGATGACGTCCGCCCCCCAGTCGGCCGGCTGGCGAGCGCAGGTGGGGCCCGCCCGCGCGACGGTCAGGTCGATGACACGGATATCGCCGAGCGGAAGGTCCATGATCATCACGCTCCCCGGCATCGGCCGGAAAGGCAGCAGGTCGGGCCGGCTGGGGGGCTCGGGGAGCCGGGGCTCAGCCGACTAGATAGCCGTACCGGTCGCGGAAGGCCTGCGGGGTGAGTCCGCAGGCGGCCGCGATCGGGCCGAGCCTGTCCGGGTCCCGCAGGTCCTCACGGTCGAGCCGGATCATGTACTCGCGGGCGACCCGGTACGAACTCGAGCCGACGTTCACCAGCCGGATCCGCACGCGTCCCGTCTCCGGGTCGCTGAACGACCCGAAAGGCAGCGGCACCATGTGCCCGTCCTGGATCGTGATCATTCCGCCGGGCTCGTCGCCGTCCAGCACCCGCTTCAGGTAATCGATGGCGCCGTAGCCCAGGTCGCGGGTGTACTCGATGTCGAACGGAATAGGGGGCGCGCACCGGAGCTCGTAGCCGATGTTCTTCCCCTCGACCGTGATGCTGCGGCCTCGCTCCCTGAAGCGGTCCCTGACCAGCTTGGCCAGCAGGCGGTCAAGCTCGAGCTCGGCCAGCCGGACGTGGCCGTGCTCGTCTCGCTCGACCTCAGGCATGGCCTTTTCGAGCTCGTCCTGGGGCAGGCGCAGCCCGATGCCCTCGGCGAGCACCGCCACCCCGAAGGGGCGGCCGTGGGCGATCCGCTTGAGCATCGCGGTCTCCAGGACGTCCACCAGGCGCGACAGCCGGATGGGCTCGTCGCGGGGGAACTCTTCGGCGATCAGCGTGACGGTGGCCCCGGCCGATTTCCCGATGCCCAGGGCCAGGTGGCCGGCCGAGCGGCCCATCGCCACCACCAGGTACCAGCGCTGCGTGGTGATGGCGTCGGTCATCAGGTTGTTGACGAGCTGGACTCCCACGCTCCTGGCGGTCTCGAAGCCGAAGGTCGGCGTGCCGCCAGGCAGCGGCAGGTCGTTGTCGATGGTCTTCGGCACGTGCGCGACGCGCAGGCTCCCTGCGGCCGCCGCGGCCAGCTGGGACGCAGAGAACGCGGTGTCGTCCCCGCCGATCGTCACCAGGGCGCCGATCCCCAGCTTCCGCAGCGACTCCAGGCAGGCGTGCAGCCTCCACTCCGGGTCCGCGGCCTCCTCGTCCCGTACCGTCGGGTTGGCCCGTGAGGTCCGGATGATCGACCCGCCCTGAACGTGGATTCTCGACACGTCCGTGATGGACAGCGGGCGTACCTCACTGGTCCGGCCCTCGATGAGGTGCTCGAAGCCGTCCATGATCCCGAGGACGTCCCACCCGCAGTTCCGGGCTCCGATCGTGGCCGCGGAGATGACCGAGTTCATCCCAGGAGCGGGGCCTCCCCCGCACAAGATCCCCAGCTTCACGTTCCCATCGTTTCAGCGGCGGCTGGTCCTGACACGCAGGGTCGGCCCGCTCGCGGCCGCCGTGATCGCTCGCCGGAGGCGCTTATCTGCCGACACGAGTGCGGTAAGGGTTGCGCCGACGCCGCGCTGCCGCTGCCGTGATTGCCGTGCTCTGGCTGCTGTGAGCTAGGCGGTCCGGCGGCT
>DAHVAN010000454.1 GCA_027314595.1 Actinomycetota bacterium
CTGCCGTCGTGGTGGTGACGTAGCTGAGGTCGGCGCTGACTGCGGCGACGCCGGGCAGCCGGCCGAGCGCGCCGAGCTGGGCGGTGCTCAGGTTGATGGTGCGGGTGGAGATCGCGACCTCGTTGAGGCGCCCTTGCTGCACCTGGCCGTTCATCGCGGTGTTCAGCAGTCCGGGCACGGCGAGGAAGCCCAGGCTGGCGATGGCGATGGCCAGCGTGCCCGCGGCCAGCAGCGTCCGGGTGCGGTGCCTGGCCAGGTCGCCCCAGGCCTTGCGGTCCAGGGTGGTCACGGCTGCCTCGTGTCGCTGGTGATCAGGCCGTCGCGGACGGTCACGATCCGGTGGGCCAGCCGGGCGAGTGCCTGGTCGTGGGTGACGTACACGACCGTGGTGCCCTGCTCGTTCAGGTTCATGAGCAGCTTGAACATGTCCATGGCCATGCCGGAGTCCAGGTTGCCGGTGGGCTCGTCGCCCAGCAGGATGGGGGGGTGGCAGGCCATCGCCCGGGCGATCGCGACCCGCTGCTGCTCCCCGCCGGACAGCTCCAGCGGCAGCCGGCCGCCGCGGTCGGCGAGCCCGACGGCGGCGAGGTTGCGGCCGGCGGCGGCCGTGCGCTCGCGCCAGGTGCCGATCCGGGCCAGGTCCAGCGGCAGCGCGGCGTTCTCGGCCGCGGTGAGGGTGGGCATCAGCTGGGGAAGCTCTGAGCGTGTACACAATTTCGGGTACACTAAGAGCATGGATGACAGCCAGACTCAGCTGAGTGTCCGGGACGCCCGCGCGCACTTCGCCGAGGTCATCACGCGGGCCCAGGACGGGACGCCGACCGTCATCACGCGCAACGGCGAGGCCGTGGCCGCCGTCGTCCCTATCGAGGACTTCAACGCCCTCGAAGACGCCATCGACCGGTACTTCGCCAGGGAAGCCGATCGCGACCTGGAGGAGAACCCCGACGCGCCGACCTACAGCATGTCTGAGGTCGTCGCCGCGATCTTCGAGGAAGAGCCGGGCAAGGGCGCCGCGTGAAGTACGCGTTCCGGTGGCGGGAGCGCGCCGTCAGGCAGCTGCGGGTTATTCCCCAGCCCGCCGCGCTGACGATCTTGCGGGCGCTGGCGCCGCTGGGGGACGACCCGCGCCGTTCCGATGCCGACGTCAAGAAGCTTGCCGGATACGACGACCGCTACCGGCTGCGCGTCGGGGACTACCGGGTCATCTACGAGGTCATGGACGGGCAGCTTGTCATCCTCGTCGTGGGGGTGGGGCATCGCCGGGAGATCTACCGGGCAATGTCCTGACGAGCAGCCCGATCTCCCTCGAGGCGTGCTCACTGGCTACGCTCTGGCGCACTCCGTTCAGCAGGCAAAGAAGTGTCACAATCCCGACACGGGGCCCGGGCGCGGAGGTTGCGCGACCACGCCGGGATGCGCTTGATGAGGAAGACCTCTTCCAAGAGGCTGAGATAGCGCTTGACCGTTGGCTGCGACAGGTCCAGCTCGTTCGCCAGCGTGCCGGGGATAAGGAACTGCCCCGAGCGGGCCGCGACAAGCCGGGTGAGCGCCCGCATCTCGGGGCCGCGCTCGATCTCCGACTCAAGCTCTGCGCACCCGCCACGCCGCACTCCAGAGTCTCCGGCTCGCTCTCGGCAGTCCCGGGTTCCTTTTCGCTATCACGCAATGTAGATTGCGTGATATGCAAAAGGCTTCTCCGCCTCCGTTGCTGCCGCTGCTGCGGTCCAGGTTGCAGGCTGAGATCCTGACGCTTGTCCTGCTGGGACCGGACCAGGAGTGGTCCCTGACAGGACTGGCGTCGCGCACCGGAGCGTCGGTTTCGTCGGTTCAGCGGGAGATTACCCGCGCGGAGCAGGCTGGAGTCGTCGGTTCCCGGCGCCTGGGCAACGTCCGGCTGGTGAAAGCGGCGGACTCGCCGCTGACGGGCCCGTTGACGGAGCTGCTACTGCGCTCGTTCGGGCCGCGTCAGGTGCTGGCCGAGGAGCTTGAAGGCGTCGAGGGTATCGATAGGGCCTACCTGTTCGGTTCGTGGGCCGCGCGGTACGCCGGCGAGGCCGGCCGCCCGCCGGCGGACCTGGATGTCCTCGTGATCGGCGCCCCGGACAGGGATGAGCTCGACGATGCCGCTCAGCGGGCTGCGAGCCGCCTGGCCCGGGAGGTCAACGTCACCATCCGGTCACCGGCCTGGTGGCAGGAAGGAACCGACGGCTTCCATGCCGACGTCACCCGGCGCCCGGCGGTTCCCCTGTTCAGTAAGGACGGAACGGGATGAGCTGGGAGACGGGAAGCGAGCGCGTCCGGGAACTCATCAGCGCAGGGGAACTCGGCCAGGTCCCGCCGGACACCAGGCTCGCGCGGCGGATGCTGGCAGATGCGGGGCGGCACCTGGCCACAGCGGCGGCGGCCGAGTCGACCGGGGACCTGCCGGGCGCCTACCAGCTGGCGTACGACGCACTGCGCAAGAGCGCAGCGAGCCTGCTCGAAGCCCAGGGGCTCCGAGCGACCAGCCGCGGCGGGCACATCGCGGTACAGGACGCTGTCATCGCCCAGTTCGGATCCAGCATCCGGGCGCTTCGCTCGTTCAGCAGGCTCCGGCGCGCACGCAGTAGCTTCGAGTACCCCAGCACGGAGACTCCCGGCCCGTCGGAAGACGACGTGAAGGACGCGATCCGAGTCGCCGCCGAGGTAAACGACGCGGTCGGCAGGGTACTGGAAAGCGGAACTCTATCCCCCTGGTAGGCGGGGGCACGTTGCGCATCCTGTGTCGCCTGACCAACCGGCACCAGCCCGGCGGCCTTCCCCGCCTCACAGCGGCACGGCTGCCCGTTCTGCCGGTCCTCGCAGGGGCGCTAGATGCGCCACAGGGTGATCAATCATGATCATCCATCCTGCCGAAGTGACGACATGGCGCTGCGCTGTCTGGCGTGCCGCTGACCCGGGCGGAGTGCTGCTAGCGTTACGAGTATGGCGATGCCGGGTGGTGCTGACTGGTCTTGGCTGAGAGCTGCGGCCGAGGCGCCGGAGATGACCATCGAGGTGTATGAGTCGCTTCCGGAAGACCTTGCGCGTGGCATCGAGGTGGCCGACGGCACGGTCATCGTGTGCCATTCGCCGTCTGATAAGCATCAGGCCGTCCAGCACGCGCTGCTCAACGCACTGAGCGAAGCTGCGCGCAAGCACGACCAAGGGAAAGGCGCCTGCCATCGGGTCCGCGCCGGCATCGACGTGATGCTCACCGAGGTACCGTTCCATTTCCGGACGCCAGACCTCACAGTCTTCCGTTGCCTGAGCGACGCGTCGCGAGGACGCTGGAAGGGCAAGCCCACGGCGGCTGATACCGTCATCGTCGTCGAGGTCGTGTCTCCCGGCTCGCGGTCGGAAGACACGCTCGTCAAACGGGTCCGCTATGCGCGGGCGGGCATCGAGCACTACTGGATCGTGCGGCTCATCCAGGACGACGGCCCAGCGAATTCCGTCGAGATGCTCCGGCTGGTCTCGGATGGCACGTACGCGACCGAGCAGGTCACCTTCCGGAAGAAGGACCTTCTTGCCATCGACACGCTTGACCCGTTCGAGGTGACCGTTTCCTGGGGGCAACTGGACGAGTGGCTCTGAGCTGCCATTCCGTCAGTTCATGCCGGGACGGCGGGCGAGTGGTGCGGTCGTGGCGGTTTTCGCGCATTCTGAAATCAACCCCTCGGCGCTGCACCCGCCCGCCGGTCAGCTATGCTGTTCGGCCACCTGCGAGCAGGTTCGCCTGCCTGGCCGCGCTGACCGGCGCGCAGTCCGCGGTGATCCTGGCCGCGGCGGCCCGGACGTGGCGGGCGTCATGTCGCTTTTGCCGCTTCCCGCGGTATGGGCCAGAACATCACCGTGACGTCCAGGCCGCCCTCGGGCCTGGCCCGGACGGTGAGGCCGGCGCCGTGTGCGCTGGCGACGGCCGAGATGATGGCCAGCCCTAGCCCGTGGCCGCCATCGTGGCGGGTACGCTCGCCGTCGAGTTGCTGGAACGGCTCGAGCAGCCGGCCGACCTCGCCCGGCGGGATCACCGGGCCGGTGTTGGCGATCGAGAGGCAGGGACGGCCGCCTGGTGTCGCGACGGTGACCTGGACCTGACCGTCGGCCACGTTGTGCCTGATGGCGTTGTCCACCAGGCTCTCGGCCAGGCTGGCGTCCCCGGTGGCGATGGCCGGGGCGAGGCGGGTCTCGACGCGCACGCCCAGGCGGGCGGCTTCCGGCCGGCGGCCGTCCGTGACCCGGGCAGTCACGTCGGCCAGGTCAAAGGATTCCCGGCTCCGCAGCCCGCGCTGGCTGCTGGCCAGCGTGAGCAGCGTGTCGATGAGGCGCTCCTGCTGCTGCCCGAGCTGAAGCAACTGCTGGCAGGCTGCTCGCAGCGATTCCGCGCTCGCGTCCGGATCGGCGAGTGCCACCTGCAGGACGGTTCGCTCCGCCGCCAGCGGGGTGCGCAGTTCGTGAGACGCGTTTGCGACGAAATGCCGCTGGGACTCGAAGGCGGCCTCCAGACGGGTGAACAGGTCGTCCAGCGTGTCGCTGAGTTCCCCCAAGCTGCCGGACCTGCTGATTCTCGACGAGCCTGTCGCGAACCTGGATCCGCTTGCCCGCCGTGATTTCCTTGACTCCGTGGCCCGGGCGGTCTCCGCCTCAGGGGACGGCATCACGGTGGTGTTCTCCTCGCACCTGGTGGCCGATCTGGAGCGCACCTGCGGCTACCTGATCCTGCTCGCGGCCGCGCAGGTGCGGATCGCGGGGCCGGCGCACGCGCTGCTGGCCGGGTCCGCCAGCTTCACATCCCTCGATGACCTGGTTGTCTCATACCTGCGGGAGGGCCCCCGATGACGTGGCTCGCCTGGCGGCAGGCCCGCGCGCAGATCGTGGCCGCCCTCGCGGCGGTCGCCGCCATCGCGGTCGCCGCCGTTGCCGCGGGCCGCGCGGACAGCACCCTCCGGCTGTGGCTGCCGGTCCTTGTGGTCGTGGTTCCCGGCATCCTCGGCGTGCTCTGGGGGGCGCCGCTGGTGGCCGGCGAGCTGGAGTCCGGCTCGTTCCGGCTGGCGTGGACGCAGGACGTGTCCCGGGTCCGCTGGCTGGGGCCGCGGCTAGCGGTCCCTGGGCTGGCGGCCATGGCGGTGGCGGGGCTTGTGAGCTGGCTGGTCACCTGGTGGGCCGGACCGCTTGACCGTGCGGGGACGAATCAGTTCGGCTCGTTTGACTCACGCGACATCGTGCCGGTCGGCTACGCGGCGTTCGCCTTCGCGCTCGGCGCGCTCCTCGGCACGCTGCTGCGGAGAACGGTGCCCGCGATCGCGGCGACCCTGCCCGCGTTCACCGCCGCCCGCCTCGCGTTCCGCCTGCTGGCTCGCCCGCGGTTGTTCGCCCCGGTGACCAGGGCGCTCGCGCTCGACCCGGCGACCACAGGATACGGGTCGTCGGGGTTCTTGCCCCTGATGCCGGCGCCGTCCCTCCAGCCGGCCGCCCCGGACCTGCCGAACGCATGGGTCACCTCGATCGCGATCGTCAACGGAAGAGGCCAGGGGCTGACGGCGAGCGAACTGGCGAGCACGTGCCCGCACATCGGCGACCGCGCGGCGGGCGGTGCGCCTGGCATGGGCGGTTCCGGTCACAGGCAGGCGCCACAGAGCGTGGTGCACGCGACGCAAGAGTGCGTCTCGCGGATCGCGACCGCATACCACGAGGTGGTGACGTACCAGCCGGCCAGCCGGTACTGGCCGCTGCAGTGGTACGAGCTCTGCGTGTTCCTCGTGGCTGCCCTGCTGCTTGCCGGTATATACGCGTGGCGGGTTCGCGCCATCGGGTGAGGGGCCAGTCCGCAGCCCGTCGACCTCGACTGCGCGCCGGCCGGAGTGCTGGCCGGTTCAGGGCACGGTCAGGGCACGGCCGGAGTGCCTGATCACTCGGCACCCACGGGGATATGGAACGGCAGCCCGCGCTGCCTGCTGGTGATAGCGGCCACGATGAGCTGCTCGTCGCGCAACTGTCGGCGCGGCCGGCGAGGGCCAGCCAACCGCTGACATCTGCCCGCAGCGAACTCCGGTTCTGCACGCGCGGACCGCTGCCTACAGTGGTGCCATGGCCGAGGTCGCGCGGGTCTACCCGCTGAAGAGGCGCAAGCCCGAGTCGCTGTGGCGGGAGGTGCTCGGCAGCCGACTGCGGGCGCTGCGCACCGAGCGCAACGAGACGCTGGCCCAGACTGCGGAACGGGCCGGGATCTCGCCGCAGTACCTGTCCGAGATCGAACGCGGCCGCAAGGAGCCGTCGAGCGAGATGATCGCGGCCCTGGCCGGCGCCCTCGACACCACCCTCGCCGACCTGGCCACTGCCGTCACGCGGGACCTGCGCGGCGCGTCCGCCACAGTCGCGGACCCTGCACCGCAGGCACTATTCTCCCCCGTGGTCCTCAGCCTGGCCGCCTGATCTGGCAACCGCTTCGGGCCAGATGCGCAACTTGTCAAGGGGCTTGGCGGGTGTGGGCGAAACGGGTCCTGTTCGGCTCTAACCGCACATCAAGCGGTATGATTCGAACGGGCAGACAAGCGAATCCGCGTGTCCGGTTAGAGCCTGTTATGTCCACTGGTGTCCCGTTCGGTGGTGCGGGGTTTCCTGGCTTTGCCCGGACTGCCGCTGACTGCTGCGTCTTTGTGACCTGGCCTTTCCCGCACGATGGTGCCCCCTGGTCCGGCGTTTGATTGT
>DAHVAN010000456.1 GCA_027314595.1 Actinomycetota bacterium
TGCCCGGATCGTTACCGGCAGCCGCCGGCAGGGCTCGTATCGCCACGCCCGGCCGGGCACCCAGGCCGGCCAGCGGCAAAGAGATCCTGCTGATCTGTCAAACAGCGGATGGCCTGCACAGATGAGGATGAAACAAGCTCAACCACAAGGAGGACCGCGCCCTTCGCGTGGAGACGGTGATCAACCAGCCCCGCGACCTCGGCATCGGCAAAGAGCTGACTAACCTCGCCGCCATGGCGAAGGCCGGCTACACCGCCAGCCGGCGCCTCCTGGACGCCGAACGCATCAGCCACGACCCCGCCGCCGGGACCGCCGCCCTCGAGACCCTCACCAGCCCCGTCATCACCAGCACCTGCACCCGGGTACCCGGGATGCGCTTCCCCGACCCCCGCGTCCAGGCCCTCCTCGGGGCCTGCTGCGCAGCCGCAGCTACCAGCTCACCCCCGACGGCCTGTCTGCCGCCCTGTTCTTCACCCGCCTGACCATGCGCGTCATCATCCCCGCACTCGCCGACATCGCCGGCACCAGCCCGCCGCCCGGCACACCCCTGCGCCAGGCCCACCGCGCCTACCGGCAAGCCGTCGCCGGCCTCGCCGCACAGGCCTCACCCGGCATCCAGGCACAAAGAGTAATCGGCAACTGCAGGATCTCCTCGGCTCGTCCCTGGATGTTATCGGCCACCGTGAACGGTCGGCCGCACGGGCATGGGTCGGCCGTCAGCCGCCTCAGACCTAGCCGCGGCCGGTGCCACGCCAGTTCCGTTCGGGCTCGTGCATGGCACACTCGACCCGGCAGTGAACGTCACCGAGTCACGGAAATTCGCCGCGCTGCTCACTGAGCACGGCTGGCCGGTCCACGCGGGACCTGGTTGCGGATCAGGCTGCCGAGCGTGCCGGAGTTCCGCGCTTGACCTTCACGTAACGGCAACGCTTACCGTCGAAGACGTGGCCGGACAGACCGGCCCCTTACAACGATGGGAAGCGCCGTGAGCTGGTCGATCGCGGATGTGGCAAGGATATCGGGCGTCACCGCCCGCACCCTGCGGCATTACGACGACATCGGACTGCTCAAACCTGCGTGCGTGGGCGCCAACGGCTACCGGTACTACGAGGAGGGGCAACTGCTGCGCCTGCAGCAGATCCTTGTCCTGCGCGAGCTCGGCCTGAGTCTCGGCGAGATCGCCGCGTCGGTCGACTCCGAGCCGGACACGCTCGCCGCCCTCAAGCGGCAGCACATCCGTCTGCTCGGGGAGCGCAACCGCCTGGCGCGGATGGCTGACACCGTGGCGCGCACCATCGCCGAGCTAGAAGGGAAGAGCGAGATGCCAGTCAGGATCAACCGCCCGGAGAACCTGTTCGAGGGCTTCGACCACACGCGGTACGAGGACGAGGCCCGTGAACGCTGGCCGGAGGAGTTCGAGCAGTCCCAGCGCCATGCCGCGACGCTGACCGGCGAGGACGTCGAGCGCCTGCAGCGTGAGGCCACCGCGGCGATGATCCGTATGGCCGAGTTCATGGCCGCTGGCACCCCGGCCGGCGACCCGGCGGTCCAGGCTGAGATCGACACTCATTACCAGGGCATGTGCCGTTTCTGGACCCCGGGCCGGAGCGCGTGGAAGGGCCTGGGGCAGATGTACGCGGACGACGAGCGGTTCAGGGCGAATTACGAGAAGATCGCCGAGGGCCTGGCCGGGTATCAGCGGGATGCGATGGTCGTCTACGCGGACGAGCGACTCGGCGAGTAATCCCCGGCCCGGACGCCTGGCGAGACCGAGGTCCATGGCGAGCGGTGTCGGTGCCAGGCGCCGCCGGGCTTGCTGATCACCGCTGATCACCGCTGATCACCAGTGTCCGCTTGTTTCGCCATCCCTGCGACGGTGGCCGCGTGTCGGCGTGGACGGTCGCCTACGGCGCGCGCCAGAAGAAGAAGGGCGAACGGATGGCCGCCGCCCTGGGCGACATGTCGCGCGGCCAGGCCCGTCCCGCGCCCGCCGAGATCCACGAAGAGAGCTGACCATGCCCGTTAAGGCGGTCGCCGGCTCCGCGACATGGGGTCCGCTTCGGTCCTGGCGTCGCACGCCGCTGGTCTAACCTCATTGGTGTGGCTCGAGACGAACGCGGAGTGACGCCGCAGAGCGAAGACTTCTCCGCCTGGTACAACGAATTGGTCTTCAAGGCGGAGCTCGTGGACCGCGGCCCGGCCAAGGGCACGATGGTGATCCGCCCTTACGGATACCGGATCTGGGAGCTGCTGCAGGCCGACCTGGACCGGCGGATCAAGGAGACCGGGCACCAGAACGCCTACTTCCCGCTGCTCATCCCGCAGAGCTACCTGCAGCGTGAGGCCGAACACGTCGAGGGGTTCGCGCCGGAGCTCGCGGTGGTGACCCACGCCGGCGGCAAGCAGCTAGAGGAGCCGCTCATCATCAGGCCCACCTCCGAGACGGTCATCGGCGAGTTCATGGCCAAATGGCTCAGCTCGCACCGGGACCTGCCCATGCTGCTCAACCAGTGGGCCAACGTCGTCCGCTGGGAACTGCGGCCGCGGATGTTCCTGCGCACGACCGAGTTCCTCTGGCAGGAGGGCCACACCGCGCACACCGACGAGGCGGACGCGATGCGGGAGACCATGCTCGCGCTGGACACGCTCTACGCGCGCACCGCCCGCGAGGTCGCCGCCATGCCGGTCATCGAGGGCGAGAAGACGGCGGGCGAGCGGTTCGCGGGCGCGGTCCGCACGTTCGCCATCGAGGCCATGATGCGAGACGGCCGGGCGCTGCAGGCGGGCACCTCGCACTACATGGGCACGAACTTCGCCCGGGCGTTCAACATCCAGTACACCGGGGAGGACGGCCGACTCAGCTACGCGCACACCACCTCCTGGGGCATGAGCACCCGCATGATCGGCGGCGTGATCATGACGCACGGCGACGACAAGGGCCTGGTGCTGCCGCCCAGGCTCGCGCCGTACCAGGTGGTCATCGTGCCGATCGGCCGCGGCGGCCAGGCCGCCGAGGTCATCGCGGCCGCGGCGGCGCTGGCGCAGCGGCTGGCCGACACGGGCATCCGGGCGCACGTGGACGACCGGCCGCAGCTGTCGCCGGGATTCAAGTTCAACGACTGGGAACTGCGCGGCGTGCCGATCCGGCTCGAGCTCGGCCCCCGCGACCTGGCCGCAGGCAGCGCGGTGATGGCCCTGCGGCTCGGCGACGCCAAGGAGTCCATCTCGCTGGACGGCGCGCCCGCGCGGCTGGCCGACGAACTGGAGGCGTTCCAGGACTTCCTGCTCCAGCGGGCCACCGCGTTCCGGGACTCCCACACCGTCACCACCGACGAGTGGGGCGGCTTCGCCAAGGCGGTGGCCACCGGCTGGGCCCGTGCGCTGCACTGCGGCACGCCCGAGTGCGAGGAGGAGATCAAGGCCGTGACCGCGGCCACGGCCCGCTGCATCCCGCTGGACGGGGAGCCGGAATCCGGGCCCTGCGTCCGGTGCGGCCGTCCGTCGGCGTACGGCAAGCGGGTCATCTTCGGCCGCGCCTACTGATCAGCCCGGCGGGCCGCTGATCAGGCCGGCCGCTGACCTGCACGTCAGGCAGCGCTTACCCGGCGCCTTCCTGGTGAATTTCCTCGTCCGTCACCCGAACGATCCAGGCATGCCAGCAGGCCAGCAGGAACTAAAAAATCTCACCTTTCACAAGGCGCAAAATGTCACTAGCATGCTGCGTGACGCACTTCCCAGGGCTTGGAGGAAACGTCAGTGACGCGGAAAATCATGCTGGTCCTGGCCGCCGCCGTGGCATCGTTCGCGGTGTCGGCGCCGGCGATGGCGGCGACTCATCCGAGTACGCCGAATGACAATCCTGCCTTTGTCCAGATACGCGGGCTCCACAAGAAGTTCCTCGGCGACTTCAGCGGGGACTGGGCGCACTGCGAATACGTCACCAAGGCGAAATACACGCAGGCGGTGAGCTGCTCGCGGGGCGTGACCGTCAGCGAATCCGTGTCCGGGAGCGTCGGGTTCACCGACAGCCAGATCTCCGGAACGATCGGGTTCAACGTCTCCTATTCGACCACCGTCACGGCGACCAACTCGGTGACCATCAAGCCCGGCGGCTCCGGCTGGTTCGATGTCGGCTTCAGGTACGGGAAGTACACGATCGAGATGGAGTCGCGGGTCTGCTTCCTGCACGGCGGATGCGAGCCATGGAGCGGCCCTGACAAGGTCACCGCGCAAAGGCACCTGGGCAGCACCTTCCACTACTTCGGCACCGGCGCCGAGTAGCGGATAGCGGAACGCGGTTCGCTCCGCGCCGGGCCAGCCCCGGCGCGGAGCGAGTGCGCGGCCCTCGCGGTTACGGGGCCGACCAGCGCACGATGGGCTGGCCGGCCTTCAGCAGGGTTCCCGCGGGAGCGGCGTCGCCGGCGAACACCACCCGCCCGGTCAGATGGCACGGGAGCCTCTCCCGGGACGGGAGGCGGTAGACGTCGTGGCGCATCAGGTCATCGGCCGCGGCGGCCGAAACAAGGTGCCCCGCGCCGACCTCGCCGAGCTCGGGCTTGCGCTCAAGCACCGTGACGCGCCACCCAGCCGGCGCACCCGCCGCAAGAGCCCGGGCGGGAAGAGAAGCCACCCTTCGTTCGGAATATCTGAGATTCTTATCCCGAACGGACCGTGGCGCCTGCGAGCGGGCAACGCTACCGTTACCCGCCTGCCGAAGCTGCCCGGGGAAGGGCAGGCCCGCTGCCGCCGGCGCTGTCAGAGCACGAAGCGGGTGCCGACGCTGCTGGGGACGAGCGCCTCGCCGAACCGGGCGCCCATCGCGTGCTGCGCGCGCCATCCCGTGCAGTGCGCCGGCACGATCACGCCGGGCGCGAGGGCAGCGAGGTCGTCGAGGTCGGCTATTCGAGTTCGGGGCCTCGCCTGGACTCCAGGCGCTCGCGCCTGGACTTCTTGAGGGGCTTGCGCCTGACTTCCACCCCGCCCAGGATGGCTACGCCGTTGATGATGATCTCCGGGCCGCCCGGCTGGCCTGCGCCGCTGGCGCCGTGCTCGAAGCCGCCCATGATGCCGACACCGCTGACGTGCACCGTGACGTCCTCGGGCACGGTGATCTCGACGCCGCCCAGGATGGCCACGACATGGACCGTCACGACGCGCTCGGCGAACCGCGCCTCGCGGAAGTCGATCTCCACGCCGCCAAGGATCGTCACCGCGCTGAAGCTCGCGGGCACGACCCAGGCGCCCTTGCGCTCCACGCCGGCGAGCACGGCGATCGCGCTGTGCGAAGTCGGCACCCCGCCGATCCTGGCGACGTCGCCGGCCGGAACCGGCGCGGGAGCCGGAGCGCGGGCCGCGCCGGCCTGCGGCAGGTCCTTGGTGATCGGCTCGAGGTCGGCATAGGTCTTGGCCGCGTACACCGCGTCGAGGCGCTGGTCGAGTTCCTCCATGGTGAGCCGCCCGTCCCCGGCGGCCTGGCGCAGTATGTCTGCGACGCGCTCGCGATCGGAATCGGAGGCGCGAAGATTCCCGTTGTCCGGTACTGCTGGCGGACTACTCATATGTGACAGCCTAGATGTCCCCAAGGCGGAAATGGGAGGTGCCGGGATGTCAGGCGGCGCGGGCGGCTAGCTGGGCGGCGGCGGCGGCGAGCACCCGGACCACCTCGCGGCCGAACCTGACGTCGCAGGGGTGGTCCCGCTGGCCGGAGGCGGCGCATGAGGCGAGCTCGGCGACCGCGGTGCGCAGCGCCTGCACCGGATCGACGGGCGTGGCCGGCATGACGGAACGCCCGGCCTCACCCCAGACGAACAGGCTGGTCCCGGATGCGGCGGGAGGCGCGCTGAGCGTGACCGTCGCGGTGCTCGTAGCGCCGCTCTCGTGGCGCAGCACCAGGTGCGCCACGTCTTCGGCGCCCGGTATGGCGTCCACAGAGACGACCGGGCCGAGACAGGCCCACAGCAGGGAGACCACGTGCGGGCCCAGGTCCCACAGGCCGCCCTTGTCGCGCCGCCACGGCGTGTCGAACGGGCTGCCCGGCCGCAGCGCCGAGCCGAGCCATACCGCGACGCCCCCCGACCAGCCGCCGCCTGACCAGCCGCCGCGGGCGTGCTCGTCGGTGAGCCAGGCACGGATCTCGGTGCTGAACCGCGCGGTGAAGAACACGACCGACGCGACGCCGGAAGACTCGACGGCGGCCACCATCGCGTCGGCCTCCTCGACCGACAGCGAGACGGGCTTTTCTAGCAGCAGGTGCTTGCCGGCTTGCGCCGCCCGGACGGCGAGCGGCGCCTGCACGTACGGGGGCACCGCGAACGCCACGGCGTCCACCGCGTCGAGGAACGCGCCGATGTCCGCGAACGCGGTCGCGCCGTGATCGGCCGCGACGGACCGCGCCGAACGCGCGTCGCGTCCCCACACGGCGGTCAGCGTGCTGCCCGGGGTAGCGGCGATCGCGGGCGCGTGCGTGGTCCGGGCCCAGAACCCCGTGCCCGCCAGGCCGAACCGCATCAGACCTCGGCGACCTCGAAGATGAAGCTGTGCGACTTGTCTCCCGGCGCGAACCTGGACACGTCGGCGGCGGCCTTCTGTCCGGTCTGCGAGCCGAACGCGGCCTGCATGTCCTGCCTCGTCTCCCAGTCGAGCTCGGCGACGAGGTAGTACTTCCTGCCGCCGAGGGAGACGATGTTCCGGCTCACCGTGTAGCGCGCAAGTCCTGGAAGCTTCTTGACCAGCGGGACGTGAATCTCGTCGTAGTGCTTGTCGAAGGCCGCCGGGTCTTCCGGCATCTCGTACAGCACCAGGAAACGCACCATGGCACTAGATGCTACGGGCCCTCGCCCAGTCCGCGTAAGGTCTGAGCCGTGCGTGTCATTCTCGCTTCATCGTCTCCCGCCAGGCTCGCCGTGCTTCGCGCCGCCGGCCTGGATCCGCAGGTCGTCGTCAGCGGCGTCGACGAGGATGCCTACACGGCCGCCAGCACGGCGGACCTGGTCGGCGTGCTCGCGTCCGCCAAGGCGGGCGCCGCCGCCGCCAGCCTCGACGATGGCGTCGTGATCGGCTGCGACTCGATGCTCGACCTCGGCGGGCGGGCGTACGGCAAGCCCGCGGGCCCGGCCGAGGCGATCGCCTGCTGGCGCGAGATGTCGGGCAGGTCGGGCACGCTGTTCACCGGGCACTGCGTGATCAACGCGGCCACCGGCGACAGCGCCACGGCGGTGGCCGCGACGACGGTCCGCTTCGGCACCCCGACGGACGAGGAGATCGCGGCGTACGTGGCCACCGGCGAACCCCTGAACATGGCCGGCGCCTTCACCATCGAGGGCCTCGGCGGCTGGTTCGTCGACTCGATCGACGGCGACCACAACAACGTGATCGGGATTTCGCTGCCGCTGCTGCGGCGGCTTCTCACCGGCCTGGGCGTGACGATCCCGGTGCTGTGGAGTCAGTAGTTGAGTCGCCGAGCGTAGTTCGCGTCATGCGCAACCTTAAATTTAAAGCTTCGTGAACGACTGGATCGAGGACCGCTCGGAGAGCAGCGACGGAGACCCGATTATCTTCGGGTCCGGCTTGCCGACGATTTCCGGGTCCTTTCCGTCATAGTCGAACCGCTCAAGGACGTGCCGCATCGCCTCGAGCCGGGCGCGTTTCTTGTCGTTGCTCTTCACGACCGTCCACGGCGCTTCCTTCGTGTCAGTGTAAAAGAACATCGCCTCCTTCGCCTCTGTATATTCGTCCCACTTGTCCAGCGACTCGATGTCCATCGGGCTGAGCTTCCACTGCCGCACCGGGTCCACCTGCCGGATCACGAAACGGGTGCGCTGCTCGGTGCGCGTCACCGAGAACCAGAACTTGGTCAGCGAAAGCCCGGAATTGGCCAGCATCCGCTCGAATTCGGGCGCCTCGCGCATGAACTCCAGGTACTCCCCGGGAGTGCAAAAGTCCATCACCCGCTCGACCCCGGCCCGGTTGTACCAGGAGCGGTCGAACATCACGATCTCCCCGGCCGACGGCAGGTGCGTCACGTACCGCTGGAAATACCACTGCGTGCGTTCCCTTTCGGTCGGCTTCTCCAGCGCCACGACCCGCGCGCCGCGCGGGTTCAGGTGTTCGGTGAAACGCTTAATCGTGCCGCCCTTGCCGGCCGCGTCGCGTCCCTCGAACACCAGGACGATCCGCTGCCCCGTGTCCTTGACCCAGTTCTGCAGCTTGACCAGTTCGATCTGCAGCAGTCGCTTGGCCCGCTCGTACTCGTTCCGCGCCATCCGCTCGTCGTACGGGTACTCCTCGCGCCAGGTGTCGACCTGGCGCCCGTCCGGCCAGAACAGCACCGGATCGTCGTCGTCGTCGTCGTCCACCACGGTCAGCCCGGCGAGGATCGCCAGGTCTCCCGGATCCTCCGATCCCGGCGATGGCAGCGCATCGATCACGGTACTAGCACAACACACCAGGCCGGCCCGGTCACGGCTGGGGCTTTGACTCCTCGCGGTGGACGACCAGCCCGCCGGCGATAGCCTTTCGGCATGACGGATCCCGGGAAGCACGTGGTCATCTACACCGACGGAGCGTGCAGCGGGAACCCCGGCCCAGGGGGGTGGGGGGCCGTGCTCCGCTACGGGACCGCGGTCAGGGAACTGCACGGCGGCGACCCGTCGACCACGAACAACCGGATGGAGCTGACCGCCGCGATCCAGGCACTCGAGGCGCTCACCAGGCCGGTGGACGTCAGGCTCTACACCGACAGCAGGTACGTCCTCGACGGGATCACCAAGTGGATCGCGCGGTGGGAGCGCAGCGACTGGAAGACCGCGGCGCGCGCGCCGGTGAAGAACGTGGACCTGTGGCAGCGGCTGGTCGCCGCGATGGAGCCGCACACGATCGCCTGGGAGTGGGTGAAAGGCCACGCCGGCGATCCGGGCAACGAACGCGCCGACGAACTCGCCCGGCTGGGCATCTCCGAGGTGCTGGCCGACGCCGGCCGGGCCCGGTAGCCGGGTACCAGTCTGGGCCAGCTGCGCAGTTGGCCCAGGGCGCGGCCGACGCGTTCGGGCCAGCTGCGCGGTTGGCCCGACTAGTTTGGGCCAGCTGCGCATATGCCCCCACAGCAATCTTTCGAGGACGAGTTCGGCTTGTCAGCACCTGCCTGCGTAGGCGCCGGTCACGTAGGTGGTCCACGGGTACCAGTCGGCGCCGTCGTTGGAGATGATGATCGCGGCCCGCGCGTTGCCGTAGGCGTTGAAGGTGGCAAGCGACCCGTGGGACGCGTTGATCTGCCAGTAGCCGTAGTCGTCGGTCGGGCTGAGCGCGTACTGGTCGCCGCCGGACTCGGCCATCGCGATCTCGGCTGCGATGAACGCGTCCGCGGGGTTGCCTCCCGCCGCGTCCCACAGGTCCTCGAGGCCGCGGCAGCCTAGCTGGCCGCCAAGGACGCCGCCCCCGCTGCCGCCGGAGGCTACGGGCCCGCCCGCCCGGGAGCGTCCGCTGCCGCCGGAGCCTTTAGGCGCGCCCGGCCGCCCGCCCGGCCCGCTGCCGCCGGAGCCGACGGGGGCGCCCGCCCGGGAACCGTCGCTGTCCTGATCCGTGACCGCGGTGACCGTCGCCGTGGCGGCGCGGCCGCCGGACGAGCCGCGCGCCGTGCTCGCGGCGGGCCTGGCGTGCCTGGGGACGTAACTGGCCGGCGAGTAGTTCGCGGGCAGGGGCGATACGACCAGGGTCTGGCCGGTGTAGATGAGGTTCGGGTTCTGGATGGTCCTGTCGTTCTCGTGGTACAGCCACGGCCAGTCGCCGGCGTTGTGGTAGTACCGCTCGGCGATCTGCGACAGGGTGTCGCCCGTCCGGACCTTGTAGGAGATGTTCCGCGCGGCGGCTTTCGCCGCGGCGTGCCGCGTGCCTGCCGCGGCGCTGGTGATGCCGCCGTGCGACGCGATCGAGTCCAGGGTCGCCGTGGGGGTGTGGCGCGAGGGCTTGTGGGCTTGAGCGGTCGCCACCGTGGGGGGCTTGGCGAATGCGTGCGAAGCCTGCGGTGACGCGACGAGCGCCCCGGCGATGGCCATTGCCGGGGCTGCCCGGCCGGCCTTCTCCGCCACCTTCTCAACCTGCGAGGGTGCCGTGTGCCTGCCCCTGCGCCTGATCCTCATCGGCCGACGATGTTTGTGCCCAGCGCCCATGGTCTCCCCAGGGTCGTTCCCTCGCTCGCCTACGCGACCGTCACGGCCTCTCGGCGCGCCCGTCTGCCCGGCAGGGGCCGCCGCTGTTTCTCCCCGTTCGGAGCTGCGGTTTTGTCCCCTGTTCAAGCCATCGGTTGGAAGCATTGCAGGGAGCGACACCATTTCGCAGGCAAATCGAGCTTTTTTCGTGATCATCCTGTGATCGTTTTCCAAGAAAACGCGATAAGTGATCGTGTAATCGCTATTCGTGGTTCATGGTGGCTCTGCCGACGATGCGCCGGGTTGGCGGAGGCGGGTGCCGGCGGCGGCCGGAGGGGCTGGGATACTGGCGAGCGTGCCTGACCTTCCCGAGCGCGCGACCTGGTACTTCGAGGACTACGTCCCCGGGCGGACGGTTGACTGCGGCAGCTTTTCTGTCAGTGAGGCGGAAGTCGTCGCTTTCGCCAAGGAGTACGACCCGCAGCCTTTCCATATCGATCCGGTGAGCGCCGCCAGCGGGCCGTACGGCGGGCTGATCGCGAGCGGCTGGCAGACGACGAGCCTGACGATGCGGCTGCTCGTCGAGCACTTCATCAGCGCCGAGTCAGGCCTGGGAGCGGCGGGCGTGGACGAGATCCGCTGGCCGAAGCCGGTACGCCCGGGCGACACGCTGCATGTCCGTGCCACCGTCCTGCAGGCCCGCCCGTCCAAGAGCAAGCCGGACAGGGGGATCATCCGGTCGCTCGCCGAGGTGACCAATCAGCATGGCGAGACCGTGATGCGGCTCACCGCCATCAACTTCGTGCTCACCAGGAATGCGGCGGGCTGAACGAGGACCGATACCGGGCCGATCGGCCCTATGACCGCACCTGCTTGCGCCGGTTATCGATAGAAGAGGCGGAGTTGGAGGTGCACACTGATGAGCAGATTCATCCATGGCCTAGCCGTCGCGTGCCTGGCCGTCGCTTGTACGACGGCCGCGGCACTGACCGCGGCGGGTCCGGCGTCCGCGGCGCCCGCGGTACCGGCCGCGCACGCGGCCAGCGCCCAGGCCGGGAGGCCGGCGTACGTCGCGCCTACCCGGACGCTGCGCTACGGCATGCGGGGCAACGACGTGAAAGCGCTGCAGCAGCGGCTCGCGGCGCTGAAGTACTACCCGGGGCCGATCGACGGGATATTCGGGGGCGACACGCTCGAGGCCGTCTGGGCGTTCCAGGAGGTCCAGGGGCTGAGCGTGGACGGCCTGGTCGGGCCGCGTACCGGGCACGCGCTGGTCTACCCGCGCACGTACAAGGCGCGCTACCCCAACGGGGGCGCGCTCCGGGTCGAGATCAACCTGACGACGCGGGTGCTCGTTCTCTACCAGAACAACAAGATCGCGCTGATCAGCCACATCTCGGCCGGCGGCGGTTACTACTACTGCAGCCACGGCCACTGCGGCTGGGCGGCCACGCCGACAGGGCACTTCCGGACCACGGTGTTCATGCCGGGCTGGATCACGGTCCCGCTCGGAGTGATGTACGACCCGGTGTTCTTCATCGGCACCGTGTACGCGATCCACGGCGAGTACAACTCCAGCGTGCCGGTGAACCCGGTGTCGCACGGCTGCGTGCGGATCCCGTTCGACATCGCGTCCTTCTTCCACACGATGGTGAAGACGCCGGGCACCTCGGTGTACATCTACAAGTAGGCAGCCAGCCCGGCCGTGCCGGCGGGACGGGCGTGACAAAGATCGTGGACCGCTGAGCCTGCTCAGCGGTCCACGACGCGCTTCCCGCGGCTACTGCGAAGGCGTGCCGCCGCCCACGGCGGGGGGCGTGCCGCCGTTCGGCCCCGGCACCCCGACGCCGCGGCGGACCGACTCCAGGATCGTCAGGCCCTGGCTGACCAGCCCGGCCGCGATCTCGCCGAGGCCGTCGGCGCCGTTGAGCACGCTGACGTTGGCGCCAGCCAGGCCGGCGGCGGCCTCCTTGACGATCTGCGGCAGCTGGGCGATCAGCATCTGGTCAAGCGCCACGCGGTTGTTCGAGGCGGCTGCCTCGGCGGCGATGCGGGTCCGCTCCGCCTCGGCCTGGGCCATGATCTTCACCTTCTCCGCCTCGGCCTGCGCCGGCCTGATCACTTCGGAGACGAGCTGCTGCTGGCGCAGTTCGGCCTGGCGCTGTGCCAGCTCGGCCTGCGCGGAGATGACCGCGCGCTGCGCCTCGGCCTGCGCGAGCGGACCTGCCTGGGCCGCCTCGGCCTGCGCCTTGTCGATCTCGGCCTTGTACTGCGCCTGCACGACCGCGGTCTGCCTGGCGAACTCGGCCTGCTTGCGGGCCGAGGCCTGCTGCGCCTCGGCCGCCGCCTGGTCGGCCTGCGCCTGGGCGATCTTCGCCTGCCGCTGGATGGCGGCGTTGTTCGGCGCGGCCATCGCCGCGATATAGCCGGCGCCCATGTCGTCGATCGACTGGATCTGCAGCGAGTCGACGGTCAGCCCGATGGTGGCCATCTCCTGCTTGGAGCCTTCGAGCACCTCGGTGGCCAGCTTCTGGCGTTCGGTGACGATCTCCTCGACGGTCATCGAGCCGATGATCGATCGCAGGTGGCCGGCGAAGATCCGTCCGGTCAGCACCGACATCTGGTCCTGGTCGGACAGGAACCGCTGCCCGGCGTTGACGATGGACTCGGCGTCGTTGCCCACCTTGAACGCGATCACCGCCCGGACGTTCAGCGAGATACCCTGGTGGGTCACGCAGGTCTCGGACACCTCGGCTTCCTGCATCGACAGCGTCAGGTACCTGACTTTGCGGAACATGGGCATGATGAAGGCGCCGTGCCCGGTTACGACCCGGAATGGCGCCTCCTTCAATCCGTAACGACCGCCGGAGATGAGCATCGCCTCGTCGGGGGCGGGAACTCGGTAGCCGAACATGTTTCACTCTCCTGAGCGAGGGACTTCGGTGGAACCGGGGATCGTGGGGGCTTCACCGAGCGGATCGGCCCATTCCATGACATCGACAGTCCGCGGACCGCGGTAGTCGATGACGAGGACCGTGGCACCTTTAGGGAGCGGGCTTTCCGACCAGGCCAGGTAGTTCTCGGAGCCACCTCGGATCTTGATCCGGACCTCTCCGGGGCCTGTCGCGCCGCGGGTGGCAATGATGAGGACACCGACCGTGCCGATCGCGGATTCGTCGCGTGCCATAGACTGCCACCCCCCGTATGGGAATGCCGGAAAGAAAGCCTAGTCTCGTCTGGCGCAAAATCCACCGTTCGTTAGGCTAAGGAAATGGCTCTACCGCGCATCCTCAGGCCCGCCGACGACCCCGCGGCCGCCCGCGGCGGAGCGCCGCGGACCGGGCTGGCCATGATCGTGATCATGGCGGGCGTGCTGATGACCGCGGTAGACACCACCATCGTGGTCCTCGCCCTCCCCGAGATCCAGCGCAGCCTGCACGTCGCGCTCTCCGCCGTGATCTGGGTCATCATCAGCTTTCTGCTCGTCATCACGCTGCTGGCGACGCAGGTTGGGCGGCTCGGCGACATGTTCGGCCGGGTGCGGATGTACGAGGCCGGCTTCGCGGTCTTCGTCCTCGGATCGCTGCTGTGCGCGCTCGCCTGGGACGAGGTCTCGATCATCGTGTTCAGGATCGTGCAGGGCGTCGGGGGCGCGCTGATCATGGCCAACAGCGGGGCGGTCATCGCCGACCTGTACCCGCGCGAGCGGCGCGGCCGGGCTTACGGGCTGACCGCGCTCGGCTGGACTGTTGGCGCGGTCGTGGGCGTGGTGCTCGGCGGCCTGATCGTCACCTACATCTCGTGGCGGTGGATCTTCGGCATCAACGTCCCGCCCGGGGTGGTCGCGATCGCCGCCGCGCTGCGCGTGCTGCGCGACCGCGGCGAGCGCGTCCGCAGGCGGCTCGACCTGCCTGGCATGCTCACGCTCGGCCTCGGCCTGTTCGGCGTGCTCTGGGCGATGACCAAGCTGGCGAACGGGCCGCTGGACGCGCCGTTGACCGGGTTCCTCGGCGGCGGCGTCGTGCTGATCGCCGCGTTCGTGGCGATCGAGTCGCGCGTGGCGGAGCCGATGCTGCCGCTGTCGCTCTTCCGGGTGCCGACGATGGCGGCGTCGCTGCTCGCCTCGCTGTTCCAGGGGGTAGCCAGCTTCGCGGTGCTGTTCCTGGTGCTGATGTACCTGCAGGGGCCGCGCGGGCTCTCGCCGATCAACGCCTCGCTGCTGCTGGTTCCCGGCTACGTGGCGGGGGCCGCCGTCGGCCCGCCGGCCGGCCGGCTGGCCGACCGTCGCGGCCCGGTGCTGCCGGCGACGGTCGGCCTGGCGCTGCAGGTCGTGGTGCTGATCTGCTACGCGCAGCTCACGCTGACCACGCCGCTGTGGCTGATCGTCCTCATCAGCCTGGTGAACGGCATCGGGACCAGCTTCTTCTTCCCGGCCAACAGCGCGGCGGTGATGAAGGCGGCGCCGCCTGACATGTACGGCATCGCGTCGGGGATGCTCCGCACGTTCGCGAACATAGGCATGGTGTTCTCGTTCGCCGTGGCCATCCTCGTCGCGTCGCGGTCCATCTCCCGCGGGCTGGCGTTCGCGATCTTCGTCGGCACCGCCCAGTTGCACGGGCAGCTGGCCGTGGCGTTCACCACCGGGCTGCACGCCGCGTTCTACGAGTCGGTCGTCTTCATGGTCATCGCCGCCCTGCTGTCCGGCCTGCGCGCCGGCGGCCTGCGCAGGCCGCCGCGACGTCCCGCAGGAGCATGACACCACCTGTCGGTCGGGCGCGGGCTTGTCCCCACTATCTCCCGGCAGGGCGCCGGGCGGCCAGCCCACGGCGGCCAGGGCAGGGCTGGACGCATTACCGCCAGCATCACCAGGCAGATAGAAAAATATACAGTGACATACATGAGCGTGATCGATGCCCTGCTCGCGGGCAACACGCGGTACGCATCGACTTTTCCCGGCCCGCTGCCGCCCCAGCCGACGGCGCACCTGGCCGTGGTCGCCTGCATGGACGCCAGGCTGAACGTCTACGGCGCGCTCGGCCTCGCCGAGGGCGAGGCGCACGTCATCCGCAACGCGGGGGGCGTCGTCACCGACGACGCGATACGCTCGCTGGCGGTCAGCCAGCGGCTGCTCGGCACCACCGAGATCGTGCTCATCCACCACACCGGGTGCGGCATGCTCACCTTCACCGACGACCAGTTCAGGGCCGCCATCGAGGCCGACACCGGCATCCGGCCGCCGTGGGCCGCCGAGTCGTTCGCCGACCTGGACGGGGACGTCCGCCAGTCCATCGCCCGGATCAGGGCCAGCCCGTTCATCCCGCACCAGGACGCGGTCCGCGGCTTCGTCTTCGACGTCGACACCGGCCTGCTCCGCGAGGTGCGCTAACCCGCCGTCCGCGCGGCGCCCCCTCATCGGCGGCGGCACCGCCGCGCCGGGTCCGGAAACTGGTTTTCGGGTCCCGGTAGACTGTGCCGCGAGAAAAGCCGATGGAGGTGGTGTTGTCCCGTGACCCTTGCCGAAGACTGGGTGCGCCGCTGGGCGGGCGAGGTGTGGGACGAAAGCCAGCGCCGGGAGCCGGGCAGCACCCCTACCTGCGCCTCGGGCATCAGCCCGTCCGGGCCTGTGCACCTGGGCAACCTGCGTGAGCTGATGACCCCGCACCTGGTCGCCGACGAGGTCCGGCGGCAGGGCAGGCCGTGCCGGCACATCTTGTCGTGGGACGACTACGACCGCTTCCGCAAGGTCCCCGGCGGGTTCCCCGCCGGGTTCGCCGAGCACATCGGCCGTCCGCTCACCGCGGTTCCCGACCCCTGCGGAGAGCATCCGAACTGGGCGGAGCACTTCAAGGAGCCGTTGCGCGCGGCGCTGCGCCAGCTTGGCGTGCGGATGGCCGAGATCAGCCAGACTCACATGTACACGTCCGGCGCCTACGCGCGGCAGATAGTCACCGCGATGCGGCGCCGTGCGGACATAGCCGCCGTGCTGGCGAAGTACCGCACCAAGAAGAGCGCCGAGGACGACGACGAGGACATCGACTGGCACGCGGCCTACTACCCCTTCAAGCCCTACTGCGCCGTCTGCGGCCGCGACACCACCACGGTGACCGCCTTCGACGACGAGACGACGCAGATCAGCTACACCTGCGCCTGCGGGGCGCGGATCGGTCCCGTGCCGGTCTCGGAGGTCGCCGGGAAGCTGGTGTGGAAGGTCGACTGGCCGATGCGCTGGGCGTACGAGGGGGTCACCCTGGAACCCGCCGGCGTGGACCATTCCTCTCCGGGATCGAGCTATACCGTCGGCGGTGAGCTGGTGACCGAGATCTTCGGCGGGCTGATGCCGCTGCACTTCGGCTACTCCTTCGTCGGCACCAGCGGCGGGCCGGCCAAGATGAGCAGTTCGGCGGGCGGCGCGATGACACCGGCCGACGCCCTTGAGATCTTCGAGGCGCCGCTGCTGCGCTGGCTGTACGCGCGGCGCCGCCCCGAGCAGTCGATAACGCTCGCCTTCGGCCAGGAGGTCGGGCGGGTGTACGACGAATGGGACGCGCTGACCCGCAAGGTGGCCGACGGGAAGGCCGACGTGCCCGCCGCGGCGATCTACGCTCGCTCGGCCGGAACGGCGGACGGGCCGCTTCCCGTGACGCCGCGCCCGCTGCCCTTCCGCACGCTCGCCTCGGTCGCTGACATCACGGCTGGCGACGAGTCGCAGATCTTCAGGATCCTCCAGGACGTGACCTCCGGCGACCCGATCGCCACGCTCGGCGAGGTCCGGCCGCGCCTGGACTGCGCGCAGGCGTGGGTGACCGGCTACGTCGCGGCTGCAGACCGCACGCAGGTTCGCGGCGAGCCCGATTCGGCCCGCCTCGCCAGCCTCAGCGAACACGAACACCATGCCCTCAAGCTGCTGGTCGAGGGCATGGCCGCGCACTGGTCGCTGGACGGCCTGACCGCGCTGCTTTACGGCATACCGAAGCTGCAAATGGGCCTGCCGATCAGCGCGCCGCCGACGGAGGAGCTCAAGGTCGCGCAGCGAACCTGGTTCATCCTGCTGTACCGGCTGCTGATCGGCAAGGACACCGGGCCCCGGCTGCCCACGCTGCTGCTCGCCCTCGGCCAGGACCGGATACGGTCGCTGCTCACGCCAGGGGCGCAGCCGGGCGCCGTCCTGCGCTGATCCACTATCACTGCAAACAGGTCACGCCGGGCGGGGCGGGCGGTCTCGGGGTGGTTTGTGCCAAGCTTCGGTGTGTGCTCGGACTCGCGATCGCCGCTGCCGTCAGCGCGGCCGCCTGGGTGTACCTGCTGGCGGCGCACGGGGGCTACTGGCTGACCAGCCAGCGGCTGCCGCCCGCCGGACACGCGCCCGATGCCCGGCCGCGGCGGAGCGGACCGGACGCACTGCCGCGGAGGTGGCCGGGCGTCGCGGCGGTCGTGCCGGCCAGGAACGAGGCACAGATGCTGCCGGAAACGCTGCCGACGCTGCTCGGGCAGGAGTATCCGGGCGAGTTCCGTGTGATCCTGGTGGACGACGGCAGCAGCGACGAGACCAGGGACATCGCGACCGGGCTCGGCGACAAGTCGGCGCGGGACGGCGGCCCGCGGCTCACGGTGGTCGCAGGTCAGCCCCGGCCGGCGGGGTGGGCGGGGAAGGTGTGGGCGATGTCGCAAGGCGCGGCGGCCACGGGAAGAGCCGGGGACACGGCATACCTGCTGTTCACCGACGCCGACATCAGCTGGGCGCCCGGCGCGCTGCGCGAACTCGTGGCCGCGGCCGAGCGGGACGACCGGGCGCTGCTGTCGCAGATGGCGCTGCTGCGGGTGCGGACCTCGTGGGAGCGGGTGGTCGTGCCCGCGTTCGTCTACTTCTTCGCGCAGCTTTACCCGTTCCGCAGGGCCAGCGACCCGGCCAGCCGGACCGCGGCCGGGGCGGGCGGGTGCATGCTGATCAGGAGGACCGCGCTGGAGGCGGCCGGCGGCCTCGAGCCGGTCCGCGGCGCGCTCATCGACGACGTCGCGCTCGCGACCCTGCTCAAGCGGGACGGCAACCGCTGCTGGCTGGGCCTGACCACGCGGATAAGGAGCGTGCGGCCGTACCCGCGCCTCACCGACCTGTGGCACATGATCGCCAGGTCCGCGTACACGCAGCTCAGGTACTCTCCGCTGCTGCTCGCGGGGACGATAGCCGGGCTGCTGCTGCTGTACGCGGTCCCCCCGGCCGCCGCGATCGCCGGGCTGGCGGCGCTGGCGAGCGCCGGCGCCGGGGGCCCCGGGGGTGCCGGCGGCGCCGGGACCGCGACCGTGATCGCCGGGTTCGCGGGCCTGGCCGGCTGGACGCTGATGGCGGTCAGCTATGTCCCCATGCTGCGCCTGTACCGGCTGTCGGCGCTTCGCGCCCTGACCCTGCCGTTGATCGCCGCGCTGTACGCGGCGATGACCGCGGACTCGGCGCGGCGGCACTATCGCGGCCGTGCGGTGTCCTGGCGCGGCCGGGCCGCCGAACGCATCTGATCCGGCCGGCTGGGCTACGCTCGCACTCGTGCGAATTCAGCGGGCCAGACTCTGGGCGGCCGAACCAGCGCGGGGCGAGGAGCTTATCCGCGACTTCCTGGTCGCGGACGTGTTCACCGACACCCCGCTCGAGGGCAACCAGCTCGGCATCTTCCCCGACGGGCGCGGGCTGTCCGACGAGATGATGCTTGCGCCCGCCACCGCGGGCCTGCTCGGCTGCGGGGTCATGGCGGGCATCGGCGCCGCCATCAACACCGGCGGCGTGACGCGCGGCGACACCGTCGCCGTCATCGGCTGCGGCGGGGTCGGCGACGGCGCCGTGCTCGGCGCCCGGCTGGCCGGCGCGAAGACGATCATCGCGGTGGACGTGGACGACCGGAAGCTGGAGTGGGCACGCGAGTTCGGCGCCACGCACACGATCAACTCGCTGACCGCCGATCCGGTCGACGGGATCAGGGAGCTGACCGGCGGTTTCGGCGCCGACGTGGTGGTCGAGGCCATCGGGCGGCCGGAGACTTACACGCAGGCGTTCTTCGCCAGGGACCTGGCCGGCGTCGTCGTCCTCGCCGGAGTCCCGACCCCGCAGATGCGGCTGGAACTGCCGCTGCTGGAGGTGTTCGGCCGGGGCGGCGCGCTCAAGTCGTCCTGGTACGGGGACTGCCTGCCCAGCCGTGACTTCCCGATGCTGGTCGACCTGCACCTGGACGGGCGGCTGCCGCTGGAGAAGTTCGTCTCAGAGACGATCTCGCTCGGCGACGTGGAGGCGGCGTTCGCCAAGATGGAGCACGGCGAGGTGCTGCGCAGCGTGGTGGTCTTCTGACCGGCTCGCCAGACGGCGGCGACGGTCCGCGGGACGGCGGTGCGGCTGACGCCGGCGGCGCCGGGGCCTTCGTCACCGGGACCATGGGCGGCCTGGCACCCGTGGTCGCGGTGGACGGCCGGACGATCGGCGCCGGCACGCCCGGCCCGGTCACCAGGCGGCTGACGGAACTGTACGCGAACCTCACGGCCATCACCGGCACCGTGGTGGCCTGACCGCCGGCGTTCGCCGCGTGAGGTGGGTGGCCCCCCGCGCTCATCTATCGAGCGCTGTGGGCCACAGACCCCGATGGCCGCCGCTAGGCCGCGGTGATCTGGCCGTCTTGGAGGTGCAGGACAGTATCGGCGATGTCGATGAGGTTGGGGTCGTGGGTGGCGACGAGGGCGGTGACGCCCTCGGTGCGCACCACGGTGCGCAGCAGGCGCATGATCTGCTTGCCGGTTTCCTGGTCGAGCTGGCCGGTAGGCTCGTCGGCCAGCAGCAGGGCGGGCCTGGCGGCCAGGGCGCGGGCGATCGCGACGCGCTGCTGCTGGCCGCCTGACAGCTCGCCGGGCCGCTGGCGCGCGTGGCCGTCCAGGCCGACGATGTTGAGCATCAGGCTGACCCGGTCCTCGCGCTGTTTCGGCGGGGTGGCGGTGATGCGCAGCGGGACGCCGACGTTCTCGGCGGCCGTCAGGACGGGGAGCAGGCCGAAGGACTGGAAGATGTAGGCGACGGTGTCGCGGCGCAGCCGCATCCGGTCGCGTTCGCTCATGGTGGTGACATCCCGGCCGGCCACGGTCACGGTGCCGCCGTCGGGGACGTCCAGGCCGCCGACGATGTTGAGCAGGGTGGTCTTACCCGACCCTGACCGGCCGCGCAGCGCCACCAGCTGGCCTTCGGCGACGCTGAAGGTGACCCCGCGCAGCGCCTGGGTGGCGGACGGGCCGGCGCCGTACCTGCGGGTCACGTCCCGCACCTCCACCATGGCCGCGCTCATGCCGCGCCCCCGTCCCGGGCGTCGCCGTCCCGGCCGTCGCGGGGCGCGTCGGGCCAGACGCCGATGTGGTCGGGCTCGGCCTGCAGCCGGACCCGGTCCCGCATGCCGAGGGCATCGGTCATCTCCCTGGGCAGCTGCAGCCGCCCGGCCCGGTCAAGCACCGCGTACTCCACCGGGTGTCCCTGCCCGTCCCCGGACCCGTCACCGCGGCGCAGCGTCTCGGTGCTTGTCCTGCCGTCGCGGATCGCGATCACGCGCCGCACCATTGCCGACACTGCCGGGTCATGGGTGACCACGACCACCGTCACCCCAAGCTGGGCGTTGGCCTCCCGCAGCGCCGAGAACACCGACTCGGCGGTCACCGAGTCCAGCTCCCCGGTCGGCTCGTCGGCCAGCAGCACCGACGGGGCATTGGCCAGCGCCACCGCGATCGCGACCCGCTGCTGCTCACCTCCCGACATCTGGTCGGGCCGCCGCCCCGCGCACTGCGCCACCCCCAGCAGCCCCAGCAGCTCCCCTGCCCGGTCCCGCCGCCTGCGGCGCCCGGCCCCGGCCAGCCGCAGCGGCAGTTCCACGTTCTGCCCCGCGGTCAGGTACGGCAGCAGGTTCCGCGCCGTCTGCTGCCAGATGAACCCCACCACCGACCGCCGGTACGCGAGGCGCTGCCGCCCGTTCATCGCCGCCAGGTCATGCCCCGCCACCCGCACCCCGCCCGCCGTCGGCGCGTCCAGGCCCGCCAGGATGTTCATCAGCGTCGACTTCCCGCTCCCCGACGCCCCCACGAGCGCGGTCAGCTCCCCCGCCGCGACCACCAGGTCCAGGCCCTGCAGCGCCTGCACCTCGATCCCCTCGGCCAGGTAAATCCGCACCAGCCGGTCACAGACGATCAGCGCGCCCGCACCCCAGTCGGCGTGGGCACGCGACACCGCGAGCGCTTCAAGTTCGGAGGCCGTCATTGATCCCTCATTATCATTATTCGCCCGCCCTGACACTCGCCGCGACCCCGCGCCGCCGCGCCGACCGGATCTCCACGCCCAGAGCCAGCGCCGCCGCGACCGCCAGCCCGGCCAGCGGCACCGCGAACGACGCCACGTCCGGCGCCAGCGCGACGCTGGTGACCGAACCGGTGAACACCGACAGGTCCAGCGACGGCGCGACCAGCCGGGGAAGCACCAGCGCGCACGCTGCCGCGGCGACCGCGGCCGCGGCCAGGGCGGGCAGCACCTCCAGGATCACCACCCGCACCCGCTGCCCCTCGCCCAGCCCCATCGCGGCCAGCCTGGCCAGCGTGGTCTCCCGCTCCGCCGCGCCGAGCGCCAGTTCGAGCAGCATCACCGCCAGCCCCAGCAGCGCCGCCGCGACCAGGGCCAGCGCGAACAAGACGAAGGTGCCATGCTGCAGCGGCGCCCCGCTCAGGCCCTTCAATATCTCCGAACGATAGGTCGCGACTGCCCCGGGCAGCCTTTCGCGCAGCACCGCGGAAAGCCGGGCCGAGTCGATGTTCGCGCCGGTGAGCAGCAACTCGTTGGATGGGAGCGGGCCTGCCTGGCGGTGAACGGCGGCCGCCGGCATGATCACCCACGCTCCGCCGGCCGGAAGGGCGGGCGTCCCGGACAGCACGCCCGCGATCCGCACCCGCAGCGGGGCGATGCCGCCCTGCGCGGTCAGCGTCCCCACCCCCCGGCCGCCGATGTCGGCGGCCGCCTGCGGGGACGCCAGCACGGGCTGCGGGGACCCGGATGCTCCCGCCGCGAGCAGCCCGGCCTTGACCCGCGGGAACGTCTGCGTGTCCGCGACCAGCGCCGCGTACTGGGCAGGGTCGACGGCCAGCCCGGTCACCTGCTGGCCGTCAGGCGCGGCCCACGGGCTCTGCCATACCGCGGCGGCGTGGGTCACGCCAGGGACGGCGCCGGCCGCGCGGAGCGCGGCCGGCGTGACATCCGCCCCGCCGGAGAGCGGGATCGTCCCCGCCGCCCCGACCGACACGTCGGCCCCGGCGCTCTGCCACGAGGCGGCGACCTCGCCCCTGGCGACCGCGTCCCGCACCATGCCCGCGAAGGCGGCCACGGTGAGCGCGAGGACCAGGGCGAACGCGGGCAGGGCCGGGGTGAGCCTGGTCCGCGCCGCCCTGGCGAGGCCGAGGAACGCCGTGGCGCCCGTGCTCCGCGACGAGCCGCGCAGCAGCCCGCGCAGCACCAGCGGGTACACCCGCAGCACCACGATCACCGCGGGGATCGCGATCAGTACCGGGGCGGCGCTTGTGTACAGGTTCACGCCTGCCGCCTGGGTGCCCTGCTGCCGGAACACGACGACGCCGGCGATCGCGGCCAGGCAGGCGGTCGCCTCGGCGACCAGCCGGGCCCGGCCGCGCGGCCGTCGCCGCTCTCGCGCACGGCGCCGCGGCAGCCGCTGCTGCCAGGCCGCGACCATGGCGGGAGCGGACACCGCGATGGCGAACGAGGCGGCGGCC
>DAHVAN010000459.1 GCA_027314595.1 Actinomycetota bacterium
GGCCGCCGCCGCGGCGGCGGCGGCCTCGCCACGCTGATCGTGGGAGCCGGATCCGCCGCCCGTACGCTCATGCGGGACCTGCGGGACTGCCCGGACTACGGGCTCTGGCCTGTCGGCCTGCTCGACGACAACCCGGGAATCAGGTCGGTGTCCGGCCTTGCGGTCCTCGGCAGGCTTGCGGACATGCCGCGGATCGTCCGCGAGCGGCGGATAGCGGCGGTCGTCATCGCCATCCCGTCGCTGCCTCCGGCGGCCCTGAGCCCGCTCATCCGCGCCGCCGCCAGCACTGGCGCCTACGTGCGCTACCTTCCGTCTTTCCTGTCCGCCGTGGAGCGGGCCGCCCGGGCCGCCGACATGCGCACGGTCAGTTACCGGGAGCTTCTGGGCAGGACCGAGCGCCGGGTGCTCGAGCCATCGGTCCAGGCCGTCCTGTCGGGGGCCCGTGTCCTCGTCACCGGGGCCGGCGGATCGATAGGCCAGGAACTGTGCCGGCAGATCAGGAGCCACGACCCGGCGTTCCTGCACATGCTCGACCATGACGAGTCGAACATGCACACCCTGCAGCTCGCGCTGCACGGCAGGGCGCTGCTCGACAGCTCCGAGATCATCATCGCGGACATCAGGGACCAGATGCGGATCCAGCAGGTGTTCCGCGCGGTCAGGCCCGATGTCGTGTTCCACGCAGCGGCGCACAAGCACCTGCCGCTGCTCGAGCGCTACCCCTGCGAGGGCGTCAAGTCCAACGTCCAGGGCACCCGCAACGTAGTGCGGGCGGCCCTGGACGCGGGGGCGGCGCGGCTCGTGCTGATCTCTACCGACAAGGCCGCCGATCCCCGCTCCATCCTCGGCGCGACCAAGCGCGCGGCCGAGATGATCGTCCAGGCGAACGCCTGCGGCCACACGAGCGTGTGCTCGGTTCGCTTCGGCAACGTCCTGGGCAGCCGTGGCTCGCTGCTCACGGTGCTGGCCGAGCAGATGGAGCGCGGCGAGCCTGTGACGGTGACCGATCCCGACGTCACGCGCTTTTTCATGACGGTCGAGGAGGCGGTCGGACTGGTGCTTTCTGCCGCGCCGATGGCGGAGTACGGGGAGACCTTCGTCCTCGACATGGGAGAGCCGGTGCGGATCGTCGACCTGGTGCACCGGTACGCCGATCACCTGTGCATCCCCGACGTCCAGATTCGGTTCACCGGGCTTCGTCCCGGTGAAAAACTGCACGAGCAGCTGTTCGGCGACGACGAGGAACGCCTGCCGACCGCGTGCCCCGCTATCTGGGGCACCCGTCCGCACCGCCTGCCCGACGATTTCGCCGACAGCCTCGACAAGCTGCAGGCCGCCGCCGACGACGGCAACGATCCGCTGGCGCGGGCCCTGCTGGCCGGCATGGTGCCTGGCTACCTTCCCGCCGAGCACGACAACGGCCTGGCGTCCGCGAGTCCCTACCCGGACGAGTTCTGAGGGGGCGGCGTCGTGCGGGCGGAGCTGCGGACCGCGGGTGAACGGGTGGAGCTGAGGTGCGAGGATCCACGGATCGCCCGGGTCCTTGCGGAAGGCGCGGGCGAGCCGCTGGCGGCGCCAGGCGCGGGCGGTTCGGGGCCGCCGGACGTGCGCGTGAGCGTGCAGAGCAGCCGGGCCGCCTTCGACGTCGCGGGCTGGCGGCTGCTGACCAGGGGGGCCTGGTGCCGGCCGGGTCAGGTGATGATGGCCGACGCCTGTTCTTCCGGGTTCGACCTGCTGGCGACCGCTGACGGCGCGACGCTGGACATCGTCGCCCGATGGCGGCCGCCAGTGGCCGGGCGGGCGGCGGCGGCCCTGCTGCGCGCCCGTGGCCGCCTGCTGACGCGGGCCGTCCTGCTGCAGTACCCGGCACTGTGGCGCGCCCAGCAGCGCGGCCGCGCCCCGCTGCACGCCTCCGCGTGCGGCACTGGCCCCGGCGGCCAGACGGTGCTGCTCGCCGGGCCGGGCGGGGTGGGCAAGTCGACCCTTGTGCACGGGGAACTCGCGCGCGGCGCGGTAGCGACCTGCGACAACCTGTGCGTGAGCGACGGGCAGTTCGCCTGGGGCCTGGCGGAACCGCTGCGGGTACCCGCCGCCCGCGGCGCCCGCGCCCTGCCCGGCGGCGGGCGGCGGATGCCTCATGGCCGCAGGGAAGCCCCCTGGCCGGCCCGCCGCGCGGACCGCCTGCTGCCGGGCCGGCTTGTCGTGCTGGTCCGCGGCGGGACCGGCGGACCGGCGGTGACCTGCTGCGATCCAGCCGAGGCGGCGCTGTATCTGGCGGCCGGGACCTACATGGCCGGGGAACTGCGCCGGTACTGGGCCTTCGCGGCGACGCTGGCGCTCGGCACCGGCGCGAGCGGAAGCCATCCGGCGGTGCGGGAGACGGCGGCCGCGCTGAGCGCGCGCCTGCCTTGCCTGAAGGTCGTGCTCGGCGACCGCCCAGGTGTGCCGCTGCGGGACCTCGCCGGCGCCGGAATGCTGCCGCGGAGTTGACCAGACTAGGGGGGACAAGCATGACAAGTCGGCTACTGGTGGCGCAGGTCATCACCAGGTTCATGGCCGGCGCGGGGGCCGTCGCGCTGCGCGGCGCGCTCGCTCTCGATCCGCACCGCTATGAGATCGCCTTCGTGACCGGGGAGGGCGACCGGCTCGTGCGGGAGGCGCGCGACGCCGGCTTCGAGGTGACGCTGATGCCGCGGCTGCGCAGCCACATCGCCCCCGCCGACGACCGGCGGGCCCTGGCCGATCTGCGGGCGTGCCTGCGGGGCTTCGACGTGGTGCACACGCACAGCTCCAAGGCGGGCGTGCTCGGCCGCACCGCCGCGCACCGGGCGCAGGTCAGCCGGATCGTGCACACCTATCACGGCTTCCCGTTCCACCGGTTCCAGTCGCGGCCGCGCCGGGCGGCGTACGTCCGCATCGAACGGCGGGTCGGCAGGTTCACTGACGTCTTCCTCGCCGTCGGCTCCGCCGTGGCGGCCGAGGCCATCACGCGCGGCATCGCGCCGCCCGAACGGGTCCGCACGATCGGCATCGGCGCCGACATGGCGGCGCCCGCGCCGCAGCCGCCCGACCGGGCTGAGGCGCGCCGCCTGCTCGCAGTGCCGCCGGGAATGCGGGTCGTCGGCACCGTCGGCCGGCTCGCCTTCCAGAAGGCGCCGGACGACTTCGTCCGGGCGCTGGCGGCACTGCGCCGCGACGACGTCTTCGGGGTCTGGATCGGCGACGGCGAGCTTCGCGCGCAAACCCAGCGGCTCGCGGCACGGCACGGCCTGCACGGGCGCATGCTGCTCGCCGGCGAACGCAGCGACGTCGCCGCCCTGCTCCCCGGCCTGGACGTGTTCGCGATGGCCAGCCGCTACGAAGGGCTGCCCTGCGCGGTCGTGGAGGCGATGACGGCCGGGCTGCCGGTCGTCGCCACGGCGGTGAACGCGGTACCTGACGTGGTCATCGCCGGAGAGACCGGCCTGCTCGTGCCGCCGGGCAGGCCCGAGCTGCTCGCCCGGGCGATCGGGTACCTGCTCGACAATCCCGCCGTCGCCGCGCGGCTGGCCGCCGCGGCCCGCGGGCGCCTGCGCGAGGACCTGGCGCGGGCCGCGCTCG
>DAHVAN010000462.1 GCA_027314595.1 Actinomycetota bacterium
GGGAGGGAAGATGATCCTCGCCCAGACCGTAAGCCGCCCGCCGGCCTCACGCTCGGCTTCCGTTACCTCCACGCCGTCCATCCCGAACAGCACCGACGCCGTATCCTGGGCAGGCGCGGACCCGCAGTCATCGATCGTCACGTCGCATCTTGCTCCCGCAGTACCGCTATGCCGCCTCTCCGCTGATCACGCAACGTAAGCAAGCTATATACCGGACACGGACCAACTCGAAGACCCGGATATGCCGCCTTATGGCGAGCGGAGCGTGACGACGGGCATGGGCGATCAGCGCCACCGCGTCCTCGACGTCAGCGCGGATCCGGTCCGCGTCGCCGGCCGGGCCGTCGACCGGGCTACGGGCAAACCCCCGGCGCGCGTAGGTGACCACGGTGAAGCCCCCGGCCAGCCTGCCCGCCACGCCGGAAAACACAGCCGGATCGCCGTTGCCGCCCACCACGAACAGCAACAGCGGACCTGCCCCACGGGTCTCGGTGTACAGCCGCGCTCCTGACACCGGGCATACACGCCTGACAGCGGGGCCGCGCCGTCGC
This sequence comes from Actinomycetota bacterium, assembly GCA_027314595.1. Classification (GTDB taxonomy): domain Bacteria; phylum Actinomycetota; class Actinomycetes; order Streptosporangiales; family Streptosporangiaceae; genus Trebonia. The sequence goes on from DAHVAN010000462.1 coordinate 552, forward strand.
CTGCGAGGTTGACCAGGAGCGGAACGCGGGGCGGCCTCGTGAGGGGCCGGAAAATTGCCCCCTCACGAGGCCGAATTGCTTTCAGCAGATCTTCGCGACTACGGTGCCGGTTCCCGGATGGCCGGGATCGGGTGCGTAGCCCCCGTTCGTCTTCAGTACCACCATGGCGGGGGTGTTCCCTGAGATGGCGGACCCGGACTGGGAGATCGAACTGGAGACGACGACTGCCATGTAGGCGGGCAGGGACCCCGATGGCGGGGGTGTGCTGTTACCGGGATCGGTGGTCCAGTCCTGGCCGCAGGCTGCCTGTGCCGGCTGGTCCTCGAATCCCTTGAAGGCGGCGGGCGCGGCGCCGCCGGTGAGAGTGTTGAGTTTCTGCCACTGCGCGCCCCAGAACGTGACCGCGTTCCCCGTCGCGGCGCTGCCGTCGCCGATCACGAAGTTGCCGCCCTGCGCGAGTCCGTAGATCAGCACCTTGGTCTGCGCATCCGCCGTGCTCCCGCCGTCATCGGCGATGTGCACTGTGATCGTGTAGTAGCCGGTGCCCGTGTAGGAGTGGCTGCCCGATACCTGGTAGGCGCCGCCGCTGCCGGTCACGGTGCCGGCCGACGTGGCGGTGCCGTCTCCCCAGTTGATGGTGGCGGTGAAGTCGGCTGGGCTGGAGGTGGCTGTGTTGGCGTCGGTGAAGTCTGCCACCGGGCCGCTGAAGGACTGGCCGCTGACCGGCAGCGGGCTGATGCCCGACGCGCTCAGGCTGGCATCGCCGACGGTCGCGCTGTCGGTGACCGTGGCTGAATTCGGCGTGTTGTCGGTGTCGGTGATCGTCACCGTGATGGCGTAGATGCCCTCATCGCCATAGGTGTGGCTCCCTTGGACGGTGAACGGGCCTCCGGCCGGGCCGCTGATCGTGCCGGCCGTCGCGGAAGTTCCGTCACCCCAGGTGATGGAGGCTGAGTACTCGCTCGCCTGGGCGCCGGGGTTGGGATCGGTGAACGTGGCCAGGGAACCGCTGACGGCGGCCGGTTCGGTGCCGGTGAATGACTGCCCGCCGGCGGCGGTGATCGGCGGGTCCCAGATCACCTGGACATCGTTGGACGGGATTGTGCCGGCCAGGTTGGTGATCGACGCGTGCACGGCATCGGTCCCTGCCGCGTTGCCCTGGTAGGTGAAGGTCGCCTGTCCGCTAGCGCCGGTCACCGCGGTGCCGGTGCTGCCCGCGTCGGGGCCGGCGGTGACGGCGAAGTCCACCGCGGCACCCTGCAGCGGGTCATCGCAGCCGTTGGTGTAAGTGGCGATGACCGTGGCATCGGTGCCCACGTCCTGGTGCTGGCTCGCCGGGGCGAGCGTCAGCGCCGAGCCGGCACAGGCATCACTGCCGACGGGGGTCCATTGGATCGACTCATTGCTGCCTGATGGGCATGAGGCCAGGTCCCTTCCCCCGGTGTTGAGCACCTGCCCGTTGTCCGTGAAGGTGGAGACGGTCCCGTCGATGGAAACGGCGACCTGCGGGAGCAGGCCGTCGGGGGCGCAGTTGCCGGCGTATCCCTCGCCGCCGGGACCGACATCGGAAGTGTCCATGGTTCCGTCGGTGGCGCATCCGTTGCCTGTGCCATTCGCATTCTGGGTTACGATGAGCTGGTTTCCCGGTGCGATGCTGGCGGGAGCCCACATGCTGAACGTGCAGGTCGATATCTTGATCGCCACCGAGTCGATCATGACGGGGCTGCCCGAGTTATTGACAATACGGACGGCGCCGGCGTCGAAAGTGCAGTTTCCGGTGCAGCCCTCGTAGGTAACACCGGGGCTGCCGTTCCACGGCGTTGGGAAGTTCACCGGATTGGCGCGTGCCGTGTCCGCGTAAGCGACGTACACCTCGACCCCGCCCGACGCGTGGGCTGGCGTGGCTATCGCCGCGGCGCCCAGCGGGAAAAACGCCGCCACGGCCAAGACAGACATCAAGCGCGCGGTCGCTGATTTCGCGATCATTAAAGTAAGGTCTCCTTTCTTTTTAGGCCCAGCGGCTTCCAGGATTATCTTGGTGAGTTCGCGCTAGGCCCCTAAAGGAGACGCGGGAGCCAGGATTCCAGTTGACAACGACGGCACGCGTTACCCAAAGGACTGCTGCCTGGTCCCGGCGGCAGGCTCCGCCGCGCCTGACCCGGATTCACGCGCGTTGGCTTGCGACTAGTCGGAATGTGCGGAATTGTCAATTCAGTGCGCGTCGATGTGGGCCGCTGATCATGTTGAGTTGAGTCGGTCCCGGCGCGTCGTGCTTGCGGTCCAAGAGGCACCTGCGCGAGGATCAAAAGCGTCCCCGGCGAATCCTGACCACGCACAACACGATTCTTGCCCGCGCCAGAGGGGGGATATGTATGCGACCAAAATCTCCAGTACGCACCAAACTCAACACCCCGAGTCGGCGTTCGGTGTGGTTTAGATCGAGTCTCTGGCTCCCTGGAGTTTCGCAGTTATGCGGCTGCTGCGGCCCAGGCTGCGTTGACGGCGCGGATTTGCTCGGGGGTGGGCTGAGCTGCGGAACCGCCGGAAATGCGGGCGGTGATCAGGACGCGGCGGAGCTTGGCGAGCATGTCCTCGAAGGCGGGCTCGGTCTTGTCCGTGTACCAGGGCTGGTCTTCGCGGCGGTCGTCGATGTCGGCGGGGTCGTGACCGTGGCGGGCGTACCAGATGACGACGATCGCCGAGACGAGCATGGCGAACGGGATGGTGCGCTCGACGGCTTTCTGCACGCGGTTGCGGGCCTCGCCGGCGCCGGGGGCGTTGCGGGCGTCGCCGAAGGCTTGCTCGATCTCCCAGCGGCCGGCGTACCGGGCGACGAGGTCGGCGGGGCTGGCGGCCAGGTCGGTCGTGACCAGGGCAAGGTCGTAGCCGTCGGCGGTGTCCTGGTCGCGGGACAGGATAAGCCGGACCGGGGTGGTCTTGAAGGATCCGTACCACAGGCAGGTGATCCCGGCGACGTGCTTGACCTGGCCGCGGCCGTAGGCGCGGATCACCCGGGTCTCCCACGCGCAGGTCTTCGCGATGTCGCCGGGCTCGCCGAGGCAGGCGCCCCTGGCCCGGGGGCGTCCGCGCTTGCCGGTGCGGGGCGGGGCGGGTGCGTACAGCTTGGCGTTGCGCGGGATCCGGCAGGTCCAGGTGACGTTCGGCGGCAGTTCCCGCACCGCGGGCCCGTGGCAGGCGGCATCGGCGACGGCGTGGACGGTCCGGTCCGGGAACGCGGCCGCGAGCAGCGCGACCAGCGCCGCGGCGGTATCGACCTTGGACGGGCCTTTCTTCTTCGCCGCCGTTTCCGTTGCCGCGGGCTGCTTCCCGGCAGTGCCCTTCGCACCCCCCGTCCCCTTTTTCCCGTTCTTTCCCTTCTTTTTCCCGGGGACGTGGAGGCGGACCAGGACAGGCAGCCCGATCTCCCGGCGGCAGAACGGGACCTGGACCAGCAGCGCGACGGCCACGAAGCAGTTGCCGTAGCTGATCTTGCCTAGGGAGGGACTGCTGCCGTCATGCTGCCATGCCGCGCCGTGGACCTTGCGCCCGGACCGCCGGAACACCGAGTCGTCGACCGCGGCCCGCAGGTCAGCGCCGGGCGGGACCAGGAGCATTACCGCGGCCTGCGCGATGCCCAGGCCGAGCTGGCCGATCTCCCAGCGGGCGCGGGCGAAGAAGCAGTGCGCCCGGTCATGCGGCCACGCCCGGTGCAGGCACGCGCCCGGCAGCATCCCGGTCACCGTCCGCCGGCGCGCCTGCCCGGCCAGGCCCGCGGCCAGGCCGCAGAACGTCACGAACGACGGGGCGGTGAAGCACGGGCGCAGCGCGGCAAGGATCTCCATCAGCGAGCCCGGCAGGTTAAGGACAGGAGGCATCGGCGGGTTCCCTCAGCATGAGGCGGACGTAAGCACCGCCGATGCTCCCGCTTTCCGCCCGCCGGGTCACGCACCGAAAGCCCGTTGACCCGCGTGTGTCATGCCAGATGCAGTCAAACCATGCCAGGCACGCCCTCAGCCATACCAGTCACAAAAGTGCGAAACACGAGTGGCTCCGGCGGCCCCACAGAATTCCCGCAGGCCGGGGTCCGGGCGGGGCAACCTTGCGAATGAAACGGCATTGCCCGGATACGGCGGCGCTGCTGCTAGCGGTGCCCTTGTTACCCCTCATAAGTCTTTATGATTTTGATGTCAGGGTTGACGCTGAATCGCCGGCCTGGCTAGCGAGGACCGGGACCTGGGAACGCGCGGCTGAACTCGTGCTCGCGACGAATAATGTCAAGACGCTTGACATCTGCAGGATGTTAAGGTACCAAGGCACTCTTGGCGGCACGGTCCGGGCGCTGGAGAACTGGCAGCACGTTGAGCTGCCCCGGGCTGGTGGCGGGCCGCTGCGGGTGACCGGGGGTGCCTGCCCGGCATGGCCCGCCCGGTCAGCCGCGCCTGCTCCCAGGACAGCAGGCTGAGCGGGTCGCCTGGCGCCTCCCAGAAGGCCGCCTCGTCCACCATCGAGTTCAACACCAGGCGGACTGCGGATGCCGCTCCCAGCCATCGGGGAGGTCCGGCGGTCCGGTCAGGCGGCGTGGACCGGGGGCGGGACGAACTCGGCGAGGGGCGCGCCCCCGGCAGCTTCCGCCTGTTGCCTGGCGCGCTGGCCCGCGGCGGAGGACGGCGCCGCGGCAGACGGCGGTGTGGGGCGAGCTGACGCGCCCGTGCTGGTCGGGACCCCGGTCGGTGACGTGGAATTACGTGTGCCGCACAACTCGCGCGTTCCGGTTTTGTAGCGGCCCGATAGGGCCGGATTCCGGTGCTTGGCGGCTGTTGTGCGCAGGTCTAGGGTTTGGTCACAGAGCGGTTACACAGGCTCCCGCCGCACGAATCAAGGCTCGTGGTCCGCGGGGCCCCGAACTGGAGGGCCGTCACGATGAGCATCGCGAGCGAGGCGAGTGCGCCGATCCGCAATGCGGACCGCTTCTTCATTGGCGGGCAGTGGGTGGCACCCTCGTCTGATGCCACGATCAAGATCATTGACCCAGGTACCGAAGAGCTGTACTTCACGGTTGCCGAGGCGCAAGCCGCCGACATCGCGCGCGCCGTGGGAGCGGCGCGGGAAGCCTTCGACAACGGTCCGTGGCCGCGGCTGACGCACGAGCGCCGGGCCGAGTACCTGCGCGCGCTCGCGGCCGAGGTCCGCAAGACGGGCGAGCACGTCGCCCAGGTGTGGCCGCGCGAGGCCGGCGTGATTTACCCGATGGCCAAGTTCGCCGCATCCGGGGCCGCGGCGAGCTTCGACTACTACGCGGACCTGGCCGCCACGTTCGCGTGGGAGGAGCCGTCGCGGCCCGCGCGGGGCGGGTTCGGCCTGCTCGTCCGCGAGCCAGTCGGCGTGGTCGGGGCCATCATCCCGTGGAATGCGCCGATGCCGCAGATCGGCATGAAGCTGGCGCCCGCGCTGATCGCCGGGTGCACGGTCATTCTCAAGACCTCGCCGGAGGCGCCCGGTGAGGGGTACCTGTTCGCCGAGGCGGCCGAGGCGGCCGGACTGCCGCCGGGCGTGATCAACGTGGTGACCGCGGACCGTGAGGTTTCCGAGCTTCTTGTCCGCGACCCCCGGGTGGACAAGATCTCCTTCACCGGTTCCACCGCCGCCGGCCGCAAGATCGCCTCGATCTGCGGCGAGCGGATCGCCCGCTGCACCCTGGAGCTTGGCGGCAAGTCCGCCGCGGTGATCCTCGATGACGCGGACTTCGAGTCGGCGGCGACCGCGCTGGCCCGGGCGGAGTGCATCCTGGCCGGCCAGGTGTGCGCCTCGCTGACCCGGATCGTGGTCACCCGGCAGCACCACGACCAGATGGTCGAGGCGCTGGCGGCCTCCTTCTCGCAGGTGAAGGTGGGCAACCAGTTCGATCCCGCGTCGCAGATGGGACCGCTGGCGGCCAGGCGGCAGCGAGACCGGGTCGAGGGCTACATCGCCAAGGGGATCGAGAGCGGCGCCAAGCTGGTCACGGGCGGCGGGCGGCCCAGGGACCTGGATCGCGGCTGGTACGTCGAGCCGACAGTGTTCGGGAACGTGGACAACTCCTCGGTGATCGCGCAGGAGGAGATCTTCGGCCCGGTGCTGTCGGTGATTCCCGCCGCTGACGAAGCCGACGCGGTGCGGATCGCCAACGACACGATCTACGGCCTGAACTCCGCGGTGTTTACCGCCGACGTGGAGCGGGCCCGGCAAATCGCCGGGCAGATCCGCGCCGGGACCGTCGGGCACAACGGCTTCAAGTCGGACTCCAACATCGGATTCGGCGGCTTCAAGCAGTCCGGAATCGGCCGCGAGGGCGGGCGCGAGGGCCTGCTGCCCTTCCTGGAATCCAAGACGGTCCTGCTGGACGGCCCGCCAGCCCGTTACGCCGACACCCAGTCCCAGGGCTGAGCGTCCAGTCAGGGTTCCTTCCCGGCAGGGTCAGTGCGCGGAGCCGGCTGAGCGGACTGCGGCGCCTGCTGGCGCCCGAGCGTGACCGCGCTCGCGACCAGGCAGGCGAACGCGGCGATCTGCAGCACGGCCCGCGTCCCGTGCGGCAGCGTCTCGTCGAACAGCACGAACCCGGCTGCGATCGGGACCGCGTTGGTCGCCATCGTCGCCAGGCCGGCCGCGGTCAGCGCGTCGCCCCGCTGGTAGGCCCACTGCAGCACGCTGGTCCCCACGGCGTAGGCCACGATCAGCGTGGCCAGCGCGGCCAGCCATCCCCCGCCGTAGCCCACCAGCTTGGCGGAGATGTCGCCGTCGGCGAACAGCAGCCCGGCGGCCAGCCCAAGTGAGGCGGCGCGGGCAAAGCGCGTCCGCGTGGCGATCAGCAGCGCCGCGCCGCCGCCGCACGCCGCGAGCCAGATGATGACGGCGAGCACCGCTGGACGCTCATCGGACTCTGTGGTGTCCACCAGTGAGAGCGCCAGGAACACCAGTCCGGCCACCGCCAGCACCACGGCGGCCTGCTCGCGCCGGGCGAGCCGGGACGGGTGCCCGCGTGCGGTGGCGACCGCAAGGACGGCGACGCCGGACGCGGCTACCGCTTGCACCAGTGAGAGCGCCGCGAGCCGCAGCGCGGCCACGTACATCAGCCAGCCCGCGGTCTCGGCCGCGAACGCGGCCAGCCAGCGCCGGTCGCTGAGCAGGAGCCGCACTGACTTCAAGGGGCGGCGCGGCGACAGCGGCGGCAGCGCCGCCGCCGCGTCGTGTTCCAGCGAGTAGGCCATGTTGGTGACCACCGCCGAGGCGAACGCGACAGTAAGCCCGACCCAAACTGGCGGCACCCTGCGCACAGTACCACTAGAGCCGGCCGGCCGGGCCGCCAGGCACGCCGTCCGTCAGCGATGGCAGTCGTCCCCGGTAGCAGGGCCGTTGGCCGTCCGCCGGACCTATGGCGCGGCCGGCGGGACATCCGGCGACTTCGTGCTCGGCATGAACCGGTGGGTGCTCCGGGTAGCCGGCTACGCCGGGCTGATGACCGACCGGTATCCGCCGTTCCGGCTGGACATGGGCGGCCGCGATCCCGGCACGCTGACGCTTCCGCCGGCGGGCGGCCCGGCTCCTGCGGACCTGCGTGGCGCGGCGGACCTGGGACAGGCGCCGCCGCCGGGGCAGCCAGGCGGATGGACGGGCGGCCGGATCGTCTCGGCTGTGGCCGGCGCGGTGCTCGTGCTCTGCTCGGCCGGCCTGCTCGGCGGCAGCGGCGTCGCGCTGTGGGCGCAGGCCAGCCGGCACGACGGCTACGCCGATCTCGGCACCGCCACCTACAGCGTCCCCGGTTACGCGGTCGCCAGCGACACCATCGGGCTGCACCTGTCCGCCGGCCTCGTCTCGGACCTGGTCCGCGTTACCGCGGTGAATCGACGCCAAGGCGGAACTTCTACAGGTAACGTAGATGCATGCTTGCGAGGGCGGGATGCGAGTGGCGGCCAAGCGCGGCAGCCCGGCACATTGGTGCGGACACCGGGCGGCGGGCCTGTGAAGAGCTGAAGATTGCCCAGCGGCTCGTTATGCAGGCAGGGCGAGCGGCATGGTGAGCATGTTCGGCATCTTCGCCGGCGTCGCGGCAGTCCTGGCGGTAATTGTCACGTCACTGGTGATCGCGGTGTGCCTGGCGGTGTCACGGACGACAGACACCGTCCGGGGCGCCCGCGGGCGCCCGCAGCGCCGGGCGCGCGGCTGGGGCGGCGCGGGGGCCGAGATGCCCCCTTCCCCAGTCAGCAGGCACCGGAACGCTTCCGGCATGCCTGGCGTGTCACGGCGCGGTGACCGCTGAGCGGCGGTGCCGTCCGCCGGCTCCGGTACTCGCCGGTCTAAGCGCGATCTAAGCGCGGCCGGGAAGCCGCTGCAGGGCCCGCATGGCCGCGGTCATGGCCTTGGCGTAGATCGCGGGCGGCGTGGGGCCCGGCGGCGCGATGGGCAGGAACCGCTGAAGGGCGACGGTCTGGGTGTTGGTGTACTTCAGGATCCCGTGTTCGCCGTGCCTGCTGCCCACACCCGACTCCTTCCAGCCGCCCATGGGGGCATCGACTGACCCCCAGGCCGCCGCGTACGCCTCGTTGACGTTCACGGTTCCGGCCTCCAGCCGGGCGGCGATCTGGCGGCCCTTCCGCGGGTCGCGGGTCCAGACGGAAAAGTTCAGCCCGTAGCAGCTGTCGTTGGCGCGCCTGATGGCTTCCTCCGCCCCGCTGACCCGGTACAGGGAGATGACCGGTCCGAACGTCTCGTCAGCGTAGACGGTCATGCCGGGGGAGATGCCGGTGAGCACGGTGGGTTCATAGAAGTAGGGACCGACATCAGGCCTGGCCTTGCCCCCTGCCAGCAGTTCTGCCCCCTGGCGGATCGCGTCGGCGACGTGGCGGCTTACCGTGTCCAGTTGCTTCGCCGAGGTCAGCGAGCCCATGTCCGGCTTGTAGTCAAGTGAATGACCGAGCCGAAGCGACGTGGCGGCCTTGACGAACAGCGGGACGAAGGCATTCCACACCGAGTCCTCGACGTACATCCGCTCCATCGAGATGCACAGCTGGCCGGTACTGGAGAACGCGGCACGCAGCGCGCCGGGCACAGTCCGGCGCAGGCCGGCGTCGGCGAGCACCAGGATGGCGTTCTTCCCGCCTAGCTCCATCGAATACTCAATGAGCCGTCCGGCAGCCTGAGCTGCGACAATCCGCCCGACCCGGGTGCTGCCCGTGAACATCAGGAAGTCGCAGTGCTCGATGAGCGGCCCGCCAAGTTCCGGTCCCGTGCCTGTTACCACCTGCAGCACGCCTGGCGGAAGGCCGGCCTCTTGCAGCAGGTCCGCGGCCCACAACGCCGAGTACGGGGTCTGCCCGTCAGGCTTGGCGATGACCGCGTTGCCCGCCACCAGCGCGGGCAGGGCGTCGCTGACACCTAGCGTCAGCGGGTAATTCCACGGGGAAATCACCCCGACCAGGCCCTTGGGATGGTGATACTCCCAGGTTCGGGTCAACCCGGGAAAGGCCCCGGCGCGCCGCTGCGGGCGCAGATAGCGCGGGCCCGTACGGGCGTAGTAACGGCTCGTCTGCGCCACGTCGATGATCTCTTCGAAGGCATGCCGGCGGGCCTTGCCGTTCTCGAGCTGAATCAGGTCCAGCACCTCATCTTGCCGGCCGAGCAGGAGCTCGGCGAACCGGAGCAGCACCTTCGAGCGGTCGGCGACATCTGTCCTTGCCCAGCCAGGCTGCGCATCGCGGGCTGTCTCGGCGGCCGCCGCCACATCCTCCGCGGTGCCGCGCGGGACATACCCCAGGACCTTGCCTGTGGCCGGCATCTCGATAGGCACCTGGTCCCGGCGGCCCGATACGGCGGCCCGCGCCGCCAGCCTGTCGAGCAGCTCAGCGGTGATCCGCGGGCCAAGCCATTCCGCTCCCACGGTTTCCGGGCTCTGTGCTGGTGCCGTCGTCATGGTCATGCTCCTTCCGGCGCCCCCGCCGTCGCTCCGCACCGCCCGGGGTCGCCGCCCCGCCGCTGCCCTGCCGCGGTGCGGAGAACTGGGCTCACACACCAGTCGGCCGCCCGCCCCGCTGGAGCGGTAGCTGCGAAAGTCCCTCCCGGCCGGGCCCCTGGTCCCGCGTGGCCGCCGTGCACGCCCGCCACCCCACGTCGGCGGCCGCGCAGCGGAGCGGCTCCAGTACCGTCCATGCCGCCTGCGGGCGAGCCCGCCGCTAGGCCATGGAGGCACTGTTCCCCGGCTCAAGCCAGGTACGGCGCCGGTTCCCGGTGCAGGTAACCGAGCTGGATACCGGCGGCAGGCCCGCCGGCCTGGGCGCGGCGACCGTGCGCGGCTGGCAGGTCGAGCACGCGTGCGGCGCGCCGCCACTGGCCCTGCGGGTCGAACTCGGCGGCGTGAGCTTCGCCTACTCCGGAGACACAGCGTGGACTCCGGCGCTTGCCCGGGCGGCGTGCGGGGCGGACCTGTTCGCGGCCGAGGCCTACACCTTCGACCGGCCCGTCCGCTACCACCTGGACTATCAGACGCTGCGCGCTCACCGGGGGGAGATCGGCGCCCGGCGGACCGTGCTCACCCACATGTCCGCTGACATGCTCGCCAGGCTCGCCGACGCCGGCACGCCCGCCGCCTACGACGGAATGATCATCGACCTGTGATCAAGGCAGTCGCCAGGTGAGCGCTACGGCAAGCAGCAGCATCGCCGGCGGCGAACCGGTCTTGGCCTGCCGCTGCGGGGGCGCGGCGACCTGACCAGGCAAACACGTCCTGAAGCCTGCGGCGCGCGCCCCGGGCCCCCTTCTCATGCGTTGACATCTTGCGTATGCGGTGCTGACATCGATGTAGTCGCGCGGTTACAGGCTGCTCTGATTCAGTGGGTGATGCCCCGCGTGGCCGTCTCGCCGTCCGCTCCCAGGGAGGAAACCACGTCAGGGACCGAAGAGATCAGGGATGTCCGCAGCGACGCCGGGCGGATCTACTTACTGCTCAAGGAGCAGTTCGCCGTCAGCTCTAACTACTGGCAGCTCGGCTGCTGCTTCGACACCATGACCGACGCACTGCGCATCCTGGGTCCGGGAGTCGACCCGAACCCGCCCGCGCTGCCCAAACTCGCGCTGACCAAGTACGCCCAGACCTCCGGCGCGTGGTACGACGACTTCGCCTGGTGGTCCATCGCCTCCGCCAAGGCCTACGACCTCGCGTTCGCCCCCATCTTCGGCGATTACGCCGAGACCTTCAAGGGCATCGCGCAGGGCTGCTGGTCGGTGCTCGACGAAGGACTCAACGACGGTGTGCACAACGGCTCCTCGCAGGCGTTCGTCAACCGGGACAACCTGTCCTTCTTCACCGTCCCACCGAGCGTGCCCGCCTACTGGGTCACCCCGCGCTTCGACACCGGACGCGGCACCGGGCTGCACGGGGTGTGGCAGAAGGACATCTTCGCCAACAGGCGCGACGTGGAGCACGGGTGGACCGGCCCGAACGAGTTCGACCCCCAACCCCTCGATCCCGTCGCCTGCCGTGACACTCGGCCCGTACCAGAACACTGTCGTCAACGCTTTGTACCTCCTGAACGCGGTCCGCCTCGAGTACGCCAGGCAGACCCATCCCGGCATCCCGTCGGTCGCCCAGCAGTTGCGCGACGAGTACGAGTTCCTGTGGACCTGGCTCGGCTTCAACCCGGCGCAACCGCTGCCCTCGGGCTCCACGCTGCTCAACCTGGAGTTCGGAGACGGCTCAGCGGTCGTGCTCGAACGGGTGAGCAGCTACGCGTTCCACAACGGCTTCTTCCCGCCGGTCGAGCACTGGGACGAGCGCACCTCGTGGGGCGGGGATCAGGGCCTGCTGATCAACGCGTTCGCCGGCTACATGCAGCTATTCCCCAACGACACGATCCCGTCGCTGCTGCGAGCGCTGCTGCTAGGCTACGCCCGGCACGAGGTGGACCCCGACGGCGTGCCCCAGCCGTACTTCCCCATCACCGGCAACAAGCTGGAGCGGTGGGACGTGTCCGACTACGAGTCCGGCGTCGGGGTGTTCATGCGCGGCGTGCTGCAAGCCGCGCGGATCAGCGGCGGCCCGGTCTCGGTGTTCGTGCGGCTCACCGAGTTCCAGACGTTCCTGCGCCGGGCCGTGGCCTGGGCCTCGGCCGCGGAGCCGACCGGCCTCTTCGGCTGCCTCAACGTCCTCGCCACGCTGCTGGCCGGGATCGAGCTGATCGTGCCTGCGCACCTCCACGTGCACGATGCCGGGTACGAACATGCGGGTGGTGAGCGTTAGGTGAGCGCCAGCTTGAGGGCGAGCAGCAGCATCGTCACTCCGATGAGCAGGTCCAGGATCTGCCAGGCGCGCGCGGTGGCGAGCAGCGGAGCCACCAGCCGGGCGCCGAAACCCAGGCCGGAGAACCAGAGCGCGCTCGCGGTTCCCGCGCCGGCGGCGAACCACCACCGGCCTGACGGTCCGTGCGCGTTCGCGACCGAGCCGAGCAGCACCACGGTGTCCAGGTAGACGTGCGGGTTGAGCCAGGTGAACGCGAGTGCGCGGCGCACCACCGCGCCCCGGGAGCGGGGGTCGTCCGGCGTCGCGGTCAGCGCGGACCGGCGCCGGGCACGCCATGCCGAGGACACCCCGTACCAGCTCAGGAAGGCGATCCCGATCCACCGCACGAGGACCAGTGCCCACCCGGCGTGCTGGACGACGGCGCCGATCCCGCTCACCCCGGCGACGATGAGCGCGAAGTCGGAGAGCGTGCACACCGCGACGATCGCGCCGACCCGGACCCGGCGCAGTCCCTGGCGCAGCAGGAAGGCGTTCTGCGCTCCGATCGCGACGATCAGGGACAGTCCGGTGAGCAGTCCGTCGAGGGAGGCGTTGTTCATGGACCAGACGCTAGGCGCATCGCTATGTGAAGACAAACAAAAGATTTTGTCCATCCATTAGCTGTGCTTAACTTACCTGGTGGACCTCAATCCAGGCCAGCTCGACGCGCTCGTGGCCATCGCCAATCACGGCAGTTTCGAGGCGGCCGCCCGGCAGTTGCACATAACACCCAGCGCGGTCAGCCAGCGCATCCGCGCCCTGGAGGCAGCGGCGGGCCAGGTCCTGGTCAGCCGGGGCACGCCGTGCCGTCCGACCGCGCAGGGCGAGTGGCTGGTGCGACTGGGGCGGCAGACGCGGCTGCTGCACGAGGAGGCAAGCCAGGCGCTCACCGCGGTCGGTGCCGTTGAGCTGCCCGTGGCGGTCAACGCCGACTCGCTGGCCACCTGGTTCCGCGACGTGCTCGCCGAGGCGGCGGCGTGGCACGCCACCGCGATCTGCCTGCACGTGGCGGACCAGGCCCACTCACAGAAGCTGCTGCGCAGCGGTGATGTGCTCGCCGCGGTCACGAGCGACCCGGAAGCCGTGCAGGGATGTTCGGTTGAGCCGCTGGGTGCGCTGCGATATGTTCCCGCGGCCGCCCCCGCGTTCGCGGATCGCTGGCGGCGGGAGCGGTCGCCGGACTGGGCCGCGATGCCGTCCATGGTCTTCAACGACAAGGACGAGCTCCAGCAGGAACTCTTGCGACGCCACGGCATCACGCAAGCTCCTCCGGTCGTGCACCGGGTCCCCACCACCGCCGACTTCTACCAGGCCGTGCGCACCGGCCTTGGCTGGGGCATGCTCCCCGAGCTCCAGGCCAGCGCCGATCTTGCCGCCGGCCGGGTCGTGCGGTTGTCATCAGACGTCATCGACGTACCGCTGTACTGGCAGCGCTGGCGGCTTGACTCCGCGCGGCTGACCGCGCTCACCAGCGCGGTACAGGAGGCCGCCCGGCGGCACCTGCCGCGCGGCCGCGCGGCAGGCCAGCGAAGAAGTCATCCGCCCCTGCCCTCGGACGTGGGCGAGGTGCGGGTGACCGGTCCGCGTCACGTTCGGGACGGGCAAGTGCTCGGCGAATGAGACTCAGCTCTCCGCCCGGCGCCGCTTGAGCCGGGTCGGGCTGAGTCCGGGAACAGGACGGCCGTCCTCGAGGTAGATGAATCCGCGGTGCCGCGATACGGCCCGCACCCGGCGCCGGATCGGGGGCCTGAGCAGGGGAAGCGCGGTGTCCAGCGGTACGAGCCTGTACTCGGCGATCTCCTCCGGCTGTACCGTGATCGCGGCCAGGGCCGCACTGCCGGCCTGCCCGCAGTCGAACAGGAACCGGATACCGCCGGGGTGTCCCGGACGGCCGGGACGAAAGTCGGTGCAGGCCAGCCGGCCGCCGCGTACCTCGATGCCGCACTCCTCGCGCACCTCGCGCCGGCACGCATCCCACGGCGTCTCCCCGTCCGCCTCCATGATGCCGCCGGGTATCGTCCAGCCCTTCTTGTACGTCGGCTTGAGGATCAGCAGCCGCCCGGCGTGGTCGAAGATCAGCGCCCCGGCAGACACCGGTACGGCTGGGAAACCGGCAATGACCATACGCGGTCATTCCCGCGGTCGCGGTGGCGCGCACCGGCCCGGCGTGAGCCGCTGCGGGCAGCGGCTCGGGTCAGCACACATGCGAGCCGTCGCAGATCCAGCGGTGCCGCCACGGGGCGGCGTGCCTTGGCTGCGTATGCGGACATACTGGGTATGGCAACATCTGTCGCCTGCTAGCGGATCAAGCCGAGGTAGCGCGACATGGCGTGCTCGACCTGTGCCATGTCGTCGCGGGACAAGTAGTCCACGAGTTCGCCGGCGACGTAAGAGGTGTCGATGGTGCGGATCTGGTCGATCAGGATCCTGGTCGGTCGTCCGGCGATGACGGCCTCCGGCCTGAAGACCGATGGCTGGGCGCTGGTCGAGGTCGGGACGACCGTGATCGTGGACCAGGCGTTCTGCTCGATGCTCAGGACCAGGCCGAGCCGGCGGCCCCGCTGCTCGTGGCCGCGCTTGGCGTCGCCGAGGTCGACCGGGTACACCGCGCCGCGGATCACGGCTGGTCCGTCGGCCCGGCCGGAACCGTGAGGCTGGTGCCGGTGATCTTGATGCTGCCGCTGGCGTCGTACTCCCATTCGTCCGGCTCGGCGGACAGGTCCTCGCCCCGCAGCCGGTGCATGTCTTCCCGGGCGCGGGCCTCCCACGCTTCCCGGTCCAGCAGCCGCAGTGCCCGCCTGATGACGTCGCTGGTCTTCTCGTCCTTGCGGCGGTTGGCTTCGATGACCCGGAGGTCTTCTTCGGTGGGGCGGAATCCGACGCTCATGAAGTCATCGTACAACAATTGTCGGACGCTTGACGGGGCGGGGCCAGGCAGAGCCTGCCACCCAGAACCCGGGACCGCACCATTTTTGATGTGCGGTTATAGCCAGGTGCATCACGTTTCGCTCGCAGCCGCCAAACCCTTGACAATGCGCGAACGATCAAAGACAACGTGCGGCGAGCACTAGGGTGAGCCCGTGACTTACGACGACGGCGGCGTGGCCTGCACCGCTGATGCCCTCGTGATACGCCGCTACTACTTCCCTTACGGCAGCAGGCGGATCCCGTATTCCAGCATCGGGGATGTGCGGCGAGTGCCGTTGACCTTCATGGCCGGGCGCTACCGGATCTGGGGGAGCGGCGACCTCACGCACTGGTTCAACCTCGATGCGGACCGCTCGGGCAAGGAGGTGGCGTTCATCATCAAGGTAGCCGGGCGCCGCATCAAGCCCGTGATCACCCCGCGCGACCCCGACGCCGTGGGCGCGGAGCTCACCGCGCACGGGGTGAACGTCATCGCGGGGTAGCAACTCGTCCTCCCCTGACGAGTCCATGGCGCCCGTCATCGCCCGCGGCGCACAGGCACGGTCACCGGACCTGGGAAGTCGGCGGGAAGGCGTTTGCCTGGGAACGCCCGTTCAGCAAGGCCGGCCTCAAGCGGTTCGGCGACCAGGCCCCGCCGGCCTGATCCAGCCGGCATAACTTGGCATTTCCCGGGAAGACGGAACGCCGCAGCCGGCGACGGCACAGCCGGCAACGGACCCCGGGAGCTGAATCTTGGCAACGAGGACACGCCGCCACACCAGCCCAGGCGCCGCCAGGCACGCGGCCAGACGGGCCGCCGGCAGCGGCCCGATGCGGTTCCTTGCCAGCGCGGGCCTTCTCGCCCGTGGCCTCATGTATATCGTCATCGGCTGGATCGCCCTCCAGATCGCGTTCGGCAAGACCCGCCAGCCGGCCGACAGAGCCGGGGCGCTGCACGAGCTGAGCCGGACTCCGTTCGGCGCGGCCGGGCTCTGGCTGCTCGTCGTCGGGTTCTTCGGCATGGCGCTATGGCGGCTTGCCGAGGCGCTGTACGGCTCGCCAGGCGCCGGCGGGCGGAAGGCGCGGTCGCGGCTGTCCGCGCTTGCCCGCGCGGCCGTCTACGCGGTCATCGCGTACGGCGTGCTCGAGTACGCGATCGGCGCGGGCGGCCAGCAATCGGGCAACCAGCAGTCGGTGGACCTGACGGCGGCGCTGCTGCGCCACCCTGGCGGCCGGGCCGTGGTGGTCGCGATCGGCCTGGCGCTCGCGGGAGGCGGCCTCTACATCGCCTTTCAGGCGTGGCGGGAGCGCTTCCTGGCCGAGCTCGACCTGGCCCGGACGCGGGCGCCGACCAGGCGGATCGTCAAGTGGCTGGGCAGGTTCGGCGGCATAGCGCGCGGGCTCGTGTTCATCACCGTCGGCGTCTTCCTCGTCGTGGCCGCGGTCCGGGCGCAGCCCGCCCAGGCCAAGGGGATCGACTCCGCGCTGCGCGCGCTCGCCATGACGCCGCTCGGCCCGTGGCTGCTCGTCCTCGTCTCGATCGGGCTCGTCATGTTCGGCGCCTTCTCGTGCCTGGAGGCCAGGTGGCGCAGGCTCTACTGAGCTGTCCTCATAATCTGACCGGGCACGATCACAGTCCGGGTGAGCTGAACGGGTGCTAGGCAGGGCGCGGTGAGCGGGCTTACCCTCCGGGTTATGGGCAGATACGAGGACGTTTTCCGGCGCAGCCTTGCCGACCCCGCGGGCTTCTGGGCCGAGGCCGCCCGCGCCGTCGACTGGTACACGGAGCCGGAAACCATCCTGGACGACAGTAACCCGCCGTTCTACCGGTGGTTCCGTGGCGGCACGCTGAACACCTGCTACAACGCCCTGGACCGGCACGTCGCCAGCGGCCGGGCCGGACAGCCCGCGCTGATCTACGACTCCCCGGTCACCGGCGCCAAGCGCCGCTACACGTTCGGGGAACTGCGCGATGAGACCGCCAGGTTCGCCGGGGTTCTCGCTGGCCTGAACATCGGCAAGGGCGACCGTGTCGTCGTCTACATGCCGATGATCCCCGAGGCCGTGGTCGCGATGCTGGCCTGCGCCCGGCTCGGCGCGGTGCACTCGGTCGTGTTCGGCGGGTTCGCGGCGCACGAACTCGCGGTGCGGATCGACGACGCGCGGCCCAAGCTGATCGTGTCCGCGTCCTGCGGCATCGAAGTCAAGCGGATCATCGAGTACAAGCCGATCCTCGACAAAGCCATAGAAGAGGCCGCGCACAAGCCGGAGCACACGGTCATCGTCCAGCGCCCGCAGGCGACCGCCGAAATGGGGGAGCGGGACCTGGACTGGCACACTCTCATGGCGCAGGCGCGCCCGCAGCCCTGCGTGCCGGTGGCGGCGACCGACCCGCTCTACATCCTGTACACCTCGGGCACCACAGGAAAGCCGAAGGGCGTGGTCAGGGACAACGGCGGGCACGCGGTCGCGCTCACCTGGTCGATGCGGAACGTCTACGACATGAACCCGGGCGAGGTGTTCTGGGCGGCGTCGGACATCGGCTGGGTCGTGGGCCATTCCTACATCGTGTACGCGCCCCTGCTCGCCGGCTGCACCACGATCTTGTACGAGGGCAAGCCGGTCGGCACGCCCGACGCGGGAGCGTTCTGGCGGGTAGCCGCGGAGCACAACGTGAAGGCCCTGTTCACGGCTCCGACCGGGTTCCGGGCCATCCGCAGGGAAGACCCGGACGGCGCCCTCAGGGCCCGGTACGACCTGGCCGCGTTCCGGTACCTGTTCCTGGCGGGCGAGCGGCTCGATCCCGAGACGTACCGCTGGGCCGGGGACCTTCTCGGCGTCCCGGTCGTGGACCACTGGTGGCAGACCGAGACCGGCTGGGCGGTCGCCGCCGACCCGATGGGCCTGGAGGCACTGCCCACAAGGCCAGGCTCGCCGAGCATGCCCATACCGGGCTATGACGTGCGGATCTTCGACGAGGAAGGCGGCGAATTGCCGCCGGGCCAGACCGGTCAGATCGTGATCAGGCTGCCGCTGCCGCCCGGCTGCCTGCCGACGCTGTGGAACAACGACGAGGGGTTCAGGAACTCCTACCTCAACAGGTACCCCGGCTACTACCTGACCGGCGACGGCGGCTACCGCGACGCGGACGGCTACCTGTACGTCATGGGGCGGACCGACGACGTGATCAACGTGGCCGGCCACCGGCTGTCCACCGGCGAGATGGAAGAGGTGCTCGCCAGCCACCCGGCCGTTGCCGAGTGCGCGGTGTTCGGCGTGAACGACGAGCTCAAGGGCGAGGTCCCGCGCGGCTTCGTCGTGCTCAAGGCGGGCGTCAGCGCCGATCCGGACGCTCTCGCGGCGGAGCTTGCCGCGATGATCCGCGAGCGGATCGGCGCCATCGCCGCGCTGAGCAGGCTCGACGTCGTCCCCGGGCTGCCCAAGACCCGGTCGGGAAAGATCCTGCGGAAGACCATGCGCGGTATCGCGAACGGCAGGGACGAGCCGGTCCCCTCGACCATCGAAGACCCCGCTGTCCTGGACGGGCTTCGTCCTATTCTTCTCCCGAACGGTCCCGGGCTTCTGCCCTGAGCAATGCGCTCAGCTGCCGGGCCAGGCCGTCGCGCTCGGCCAGCACCCGGGAGAGCCGTGCGGCGAGCTCGTCACGCTGCCGGGCAGCCTCGGCTAGCCGCTGTTCGAGTTCGATGATCCGGCGGATGGCGGGCATCGTCATGCCTTCATCGGCCATGGTCGCGACCCGCGCGATGATCCGGATCTCCACCCGCGTATAGCGGCGCTGCCGGCCGGCCGACCGCTGCGGCGAGACCACCTGGAGCTCGTCGACGCGGCGCAGGAAGGCCTGCTTGACCGCGAGCATCTGCGCCACCTGCCCCACTGTGTACAAGGGGACGTCTTCGTCGTCGAACGGTTCCATCGGTTCACCTCCCCAGCCGAATGGTAAAGCGGCCGACGCAGGACCGAGCCCCCGTCGGCCGCTTTGCGCGGCGTTCCCGGTCAGCCGGTCAGCTGGTCAGCTGGCCAGTTCCCGCTTGGAGCCGATCGCGATCTTGCGGGGCTTGGCCTCCTCGCGAACCGGGATCCGGAGCTCGAGGACGCCGTCGTGCTCGCTCGCCTCGATGTTGTCGGCGTCGAGGTTGTCAGGGAGCCGGACGCTGCGGGTGAAGCTGCCGAACAGCCGCTCCCGGACCACCGGGGACTCGCCCTCGGTCTTGGTCTCCTCGCGGCTGGCGCTCACCGTGAGCACGCCACGGTCGACGGTGACGTCGATCTTCTCCGGGTCCACGCCGGGCACGTCGAAGCGCAGCACGACCTCGCCGTCGCGACGGATGGTGTCCATCGGCAGGGCCGTGGTGAACGCCGGGGCAAAGCCGCCGAACGCGCGCCGCACGATGCGATCGAAGTCCCGCGAGATCGGGTCGAGAGTAGTCAGGTACATCGCTGCCTCCTGTGGAGGGCCCTGCCACCCTGGCTGGGCCCTCTGCTACTCAGTAACCTACAACTGAATTTGTATATTTCTTTGATCAGTCATGTCAAGTTAGTTGGTGCCCGGCGTCAGCGGCTAACCTCAGAAGGCATGGCGATCCGACCGATCCGGCTGTTCGGCGACCCGATTCTCCGTACCGTCGCCGACCCCGTCACCGACTTTGACAAGCAACTGCGCAACCTGGTCAAGGACCTGACCGAGACGCTGCGGGACGCGCAGGGGCTAGGGCTCGCCGCGCCGCAGATCGGGGTCGGGCTGCGGGTGTTCGCCTATGCCGTGGGCAGTGAGCGCGGCTACCTGGTGAACCCGGACCTGAAATTCCCCGACGAGGAGGAGCAGGACGGCGAGGAGGGCTGCCTGTCCTTCCCCGGCGTCTACTTCGACGTGAAACGACGGCTCAACACCGTGGCCAGAGGCTTCACCGACCGCGGTGACCCGGTGCAGGTGGTGGGGACCGACGTGCTCGCGCGCTGCCTGCAGCACGAGACCGACCACCTCGAGGGCGTGCTATTCATCGACCGGATGGATCCGGCGACCCGCAAGCGCGCTGTGCGGCAGATCAGGGAGGCGGATTGGGCCGGACCGGTGAGGTTGAGCCCGCATCGGATCACCGACCGCATATTCTGAACCTAGCGCGAACACCGCGCTCCCGCATTGAGCACAGGAAACACCTGCAGTATGGCCTCGGTAGGGCATCGTCCGTGTAACGATTCCTTCATCTAGGGCGGGTAGTTTCCCTGCGGGATGAAGCTACGCGGGAGGTACACCGACATGTCGCGAACGGTGCCCGGAGATGCCCGCCAGCAATGGCCTCACGGCGAGGGGCGCGACAAGAGGTACGGTGAGGGGCAGGACGTGGCCGGTTCGGGGTACAGCGACAACGCCGGGGTGGACCCGGAGTACGACCCTCAGGAACACGCCAGCCAGGTGTACGGAGGTCAGGCGTACGGAGCGCGGGCCGGTAACGGCCAGGCCTACCCCGGTCAGGGCTATGCGGGCCAGGCCTACAACGGGCAGGCCTACGACACGCGCGGGTACCAGGGCCAGGCATACGACGTCCAGGGCTATGACGTCCAGGGCTATGGCGGGCGGGGATACCAGGGCCAGGCCGCCTATACCGACCGGGCTTATGACGGGCAGGGCTACGACGGACGCGCGTACCAGGGCCAGCCCGCCTATGACGACAGGGACTACGACGTCCAGGGCTACAACGGACGCGCGTACCAGGGCCAGCCCTATGACGGCCAGGCCTACGCGGACCAGGCCTACGACGGCCAGGGCTATGACGTCCAGGCCCGCAACGGGCGCGCACATCAGGGCCAGGCCGCCTATGACGACAGGGACTACGACGTCCAGGGCTACAACGGCCGCGCGTACCAGGGCCAGCCCTATGACGGCCAGGCCCGCAACGGGACCGCACGCCAGGGCCAGGCCTATGACGGCCAGGCCCATACCGGCCAGGCCCATACCGGCCAGGCCCGCAACGGGACCGCGCGCCAGGGCCAGGCTTATAACGGCCAGGGCTACAACGGGACCGCACGCCAGGACCAGGCCTATGACGGCAAGGCCCACCCGGGGCAGGGATACGACACACAGGGGTTCGGCGCTCCTGACCGGGGACAGGGCGGCCAGACGCGGAAGTACGCGGCTGCGCAGCCCGGCTACGAAGGCCGGGGTGGCGGCAAGCCGGGCATCTCACCTCCGGGACGCGGGCGCCTCGGCAGGCGAGGCGGCCCTGGCAAGCGCAAGGTCCACTTCCGCCGTCTGCGCAGGTGGTCGCACCGCCCGGCGTTCCGGGTGGTCGCCGCGATCCTCGCGGTCTTTCTCGTCTGGGTGATGTTTTCGGCCGGGCAGGCGACATTCAAGAACACCGGTAACAGCCTGGCCGCTAACCTGGCGGAATGGATGCGCGACCACTACCTGGGCCCGGTCGTGACGTTCGGTGAGTGGATGACCTACAGCCCGCCGAAGGTCGGCGGCAAGCCTAACTTCAGCTACGCCGTCCCCAAGAACGAGCAGATCACGGTTACCAAGACAAAGAGCAAGCACAAGGGGTTCGTGCCCGACATCCCGGCCACGCTGAAGACGCTCGCGTCGGGTCCGCCGCTGGCCGGTGAGGGGCAGTGGCGCGTGGTCGAGAAGGTGAAGGGCCAGCCAGCGATCCTCACCACGTTCCTGCGGGACGGCGGGCAGTACACCTCCTACTCCAACGGGATTGCCTCGATCGACCAGCGGCTGGTCAGGTTCTCGCTGCGCCCCGGCACTGAAGACCCTGGCCCCGCCCCGAACAGCACAGGGAACTGGGGCGTGCCGAACTACATCCCGGCCGGCCAGCGCACCGGCCTGCTCGCCACCTTCAACAGCGGCTTCAAGCTGGCCGCCGCCAATGGCGGCTTCTACCTCAACGGCCTCTATCACGGCTCGCTGATCAACGGCGCCGCGTCGGTCGTCTACTACAAGAACGGCACCATCAAGATCGGCGAGTGGGGCCGGGACTTCACGATGAACCCGAACATCGTGGCCGTGCGGCAGAACCTCAAGCTGCTCGTGGATCACGGCAAGGTGGCCGGAGACTCCAACAAGAACGTGGAAACCACCTGGGGCGCGACGCTGGGCGGGTCGTACTGGGTCTGGCGTTCCGGGATCGGCATCACCAAGGACAACCGGATCGTCTTCGTCTACGGCCAGGCGCTCGACGCCCTGGACCTGGCCAACCTGCTGCAGCGGGCCGGCGCGGTCGAGGGGATGCAGCTGGACATCAACCCAGCCTGGATGAAGTTCGACTACTACCAGGCCGACGGCCACCCGGGCAACCCGACGCCTGTGCCGCTGCTTCCCAGCCAGCAGCCTAGCCCTTACTCGTACTACACCCCCTCCACGCGTGACTTCACAGCGGTTTACGCTCGGTGACCGTCAACAAGACATGGGCCCGCGGCGAGGACGCGGGCCCACAGACTCAGGCGGCGGCCGCGGCGCTCCCTGTTTCGTCGTCGCGATGGCTGATCGCCGTCATCCGCACCACCCGGCCCCGTCAATGGCCTAAGAACCTGCTGGTCCTGGCGGCGCCGCTGGCCGCCGCCTCGCTGGGCCACAGCGGCGGCCTCAGCTATGCTCTGGTCGCCATGCTCGCCTTCGGCTGCGCGTCGGCCGCGGTATACATGGTCAACGACGTCATCGACGCCGAACGCGACCGGCGGCATCCGGTCAAGCGGAACCGCCCGGTCGCCTCGGGCGCGCTGCCCGCACACCACGCCCTGATGCTCGCCGTCCTGTCGGCCGCCTGCGCGATCGCCGCGGGCATGGTCATCAGCGCGCCGCTGCTCGTGGCGGCCGTCTCGGCCTACCTGTTCACGTCGTTCCTGTACTCCGCGCGGCTCAAGCACGTGCCGTTCGTGGAGATGCTGCTCGTCGCCTCCGGGTTCCTGCTCCGCGTCCTCGGCGGCGCGGCGGCGACCCACGTGAAGCTGTCCATCTGGTTCCTGCTCGTCTGCAGCCTCGGCGCGCTCGGCGTCGCGGTCGCCAAGCGGTACACCGAGCTGACCAGCCTGGGAGCGAACGCCGTCAAGCACCGCCCGGTGATGCGCTGGTACCGGCCGGCAGTGCTCCGGGTGGGACAGTTGCTCGTCGGCGTGGGTATGCTCGCGACCTACCTGATGTGGGCGGTCAACGAGACGACGGCCGCCAGGGACTGGCATCTGGCCAGCGCGCTGCCGCTGGCCGCCGCGCTCGCCTGGTTCGGCGTGCTCACCGCGCGCCGCACCGTCCGCCCCGTCGAAGACCTGATAATGCGGGACGGGATCATGCTGTTCTGTGAAGTGGCATGGCTTGTCCTGTTCTGCGCCGGACTTTACGTAGCGTAGGTGGCGAGATGACGAATAGCCGTGCCGGCGCGCCGCGCCCGTCCCGGGTCCTGCTGCTCGGCGGGACGAGCGAGATAGGCCTGGCGATCCTGTCCGCGATCGGCCTCTCGCCCGACGCCGAGGTGATCCTGGCGGGCCGCGACGCGCAGCGGCTCGAGGCGGCGGGCAAGGCGCTGAACCGCCGGGTGACGGTCGCGCTCTACGACGCGGTGGACACCGCGAGCCATCAGGCGTTCGCCGACGGAATCTGTGCCGGGGGCGTTCCGGACCTGGTGATCGCCGCGACCGGGATCATGATCCCGCAGGAGCGGGCGGAAGACGACGTGCGCCTCGCGGCCAGCATGATCGAGACGAACTTCACCGGGCACGTCACGGCGCTGCTCGCCTTCGGCGGCCACATGCGCCGCCGGGGCAGCGGCACGATCGTCGTGCTCTCCTCGGTGGCAGCCGTCCGGCCGCGGAAGTTCAACGCGGTCTACGGCGCCGCCAAGGCGGGCCTCGACGCGTTCGCCCGTGGCTTCGCCGACGAACTGCACGGCACCGGCGTGCGGCTGCTGCTTGTCCGCCCGGGCTTCGTGACTGGCCGGATGACCGAGGGCATGACCCCGGCGCCGCTCGCGACCACCCCCGAGGCCGTCGGCGCCGCGGTCGCGGCGGCCTTGCGCGGCGGGAAGCCGACCGTATGGGTGCCGGCTCCGCTGGCCGGGCTCGCGACCGCCATGCGGATGGTGCCACGCTCGGTGTGGCGTAGGATCGAGCGCTGAATTCCCTCTGAACAGGAATTCGCGCAGTTCGGGCCCGCGCGAGCACGGGTAAATTCCTCAGTTGTGCGAGTCCTGCTGGCGGAAGACGACAATAGCCTCGGCGAGGTGCTCGCCGCTGGCCTGCGCAACCGGGGATACGTAGTCGACCTGGTCGGTGACGGCGCTACCGCGCTGACCTACACCCGCTGCTACGAGTACTCTGTCGCGGTTCTCGACTGGCTGATGCCAGGTCTGTCGGGGATCGATGTGGTGCGCCAGTTGCGCCGCCGCGGCGCGCGGATGCCGGTCCTCATAGTCAGCGGCAAGGACACGCCTCAGGACCGGGTGGCCGGCCTGGACGCCGGCGCGGACGACTTCATGGTCAAGCCGTTCGACTTCGCCGAACTGTTCGCCCGGCTGCGCGCGCTGCAGCGCCGCCCGCCGGACCTGCTGCCGGCGCGGCTGGTCATCGGCGACCTGGAGTGCGACCCGGCCTCGCGTGAAGTCAGCTTCGGCGGCCGCCACCCGGCGCTGACCTCGACCGAGCTTGGCATACTCGAGATGCTTATGCGGTTTTCGCCCGCGGTCGCGGAGCGCAGGCAGATCGCGCAGCACGTCTGGAGCAACGAGGCCGATACCTTCAGCTCCAACACGATCGACGTCCACCTCGCGCGGCTCCGCGCCAAGCTCGCGGGCTCCCGGGCCCGCATCGAAACCGTGCGCGGCGTCGGCTACCGGATCATAGAGGGATAGATCTCCCCCGGTCACGCGGAGCGTGGAACACGGACCGATCGAGCCCAGCCTGGCGCGTCCGGGGCCTCGTCGCCGAGCAGCCCGGCCCGCCTGAGCAGCGCGTAGTACTCTTCGGCCAGCCTCCCCGGCTCGGCACCGAAGTCCTCGGGAAGGACCGGCCCGGCTGGTCGGGGGCCGTCAGGCCTTGGCGGTTATCTTCGTGCCGAGTTCGGCGCCCTCGCAGATGCGGCGCATCACGCCGAGCGCGGCGACGTCGAACACGTGCATGGTGAGCCCCTGCTCGTTGGCCAGCACGAACGCGCTTGTGTCCATGACCCGCACGCCTGCCGCGATGGCCTCGTCGTACGTCAGCGTGGTGTACTTGACGGCGCCCGGATTGATCTTGGGGTCGGAGTCGTAGACGCCATCGACGCCCTGCTTGGCGACGAGCAGCGCGTCGGCGTCGAGTTCAAGCGCGCGCTGCACCGCGGGGTAGTCCGTGGTCACGTACGGCTGCCCGATGCCGCCTGCCAGCAGCACGATCAAGCCACGGTCCAGGTGGTGCACCGCCCGCAGCCTGATGAACGGCTCCGCGACGCTGTGGATGGGCACCGCGGTCATCACGCGCACGTCGGAGTCCGTCCGCGCCGTCAGCGCCCCGCGCAGCATGAGCGCGTTCATCACGGTGCCGAGCATGCCGATGTTGTCGGCCTCGGCCCGGCTGATCCCCCAGCCTTCGGCCATCCGGCCGCGGAAGTAGTTGCCGCCCCCGACGACGACCGCCACCTGCACGCTGAGCTGATGCAGGGAAAGCACCTCGTTCGCGACGCGGGCAAGGCTCGCGGGGTCAGCTCCCGTCCCTGCGGGCCCGGCGAGCGCCTCCCCGCTGAGCTTGACCACGACCCTGCGATACCGCGGCAACGCCAAGCCCCCTCCCTGCCCGTGTTTTACTGCCCGCAACGCTACCAAACCCGGGGTGCGCCACGACCGCGCCCCGGTGGTTACTTTGCGTCGGCCCAGCAGCGGACCACGCTGATGTCGGCGATGAACCGGACCGGAGCGCCCGCCGCGCCCTCGCCGCCCTGACCGTCCCGCGCGCCCAGGGAACCGGGCGCCCAGCGGCGGGCGGTCTCCGCCAGGCAGTCACTGACCAGGCGCGCCGCCTGCTGCGCGTGGCCGGCCGGAACGTGCACGAGCAGTTCGTCGTGCAGGCAGAGCACGATCCGGGCGCCGAGCGGCAGTGCCCGGGCCCGCACGGTGACGGCCCACATCTTGAACAGCTCCGCGGCCGCTCCCTGGATGAGCGCGTTGCGCCCGTACCGCCCGCGGGCCGCCACCCGGGCCGCGTCCGCGCCGGGGGTGCCAGAGCCGCCGCCGCCGGACATGCGGACCAGCCGGCCCCCGTAGGTGCGCAGGTCGCGTCCGGCGCGGGCGGACCGGTCCGCCGAGTCCAGGTAGGCCCTCGCGACCGGGTATGCCGCCCGCATCCGCCACCCCGCCTGGCCCCCGTGCCCCGTGGTCTGGCCGTACATCGCGGCGATCATCGCGACCTTGGCGGTCGGCCTGTCCACCCCGAGCTGCGCCGCCACCGGAAGGTACAGGTCGTCGGCGGAGGTCGCGGCGGCCAGGGCCTGGTCCGCGGACACGGCGGCGAGCACCCGGGGCTCGATCTGCCCGAGATCGGCGCGCACGAAGACGTGGCCGGGAGCAGCGATGACCGCCGCGCGCATCGCGGCGGGCATGTTGTGCAGCCCGTTGGACGCCGTCATCCGCCCGGCGGCGCCGTCCGAGCCGGTCCACGAACCGCGGAGCCGCCCGTCGGGGCCGAGGTGCTCGTCCAGCCAGCCGTAGCCGTACGTGGTGGCGATCCGTTCCGCCTTGCGCCACTGCAGCAGCGCGGCCACGAGCGGATGCGAGTCACGGAACTCCTCGAGCCGCCACGCCCGCGTGTCGGGCACCTCGACGCCCGCCGCCGCGAGCAGCGACCGCACCTGCACGGGGCTGCGCAGGTCGGCGGTCACCCCGGCGGGCGCATGCCGCAGCACCTCACCGTCACGCGCCGCGCGCACCGCCGCGGACGCGGCCTCATCGCGCGGCCGCGGGCCGATGATCCGGGTGAGCACCTGCTCCGCGACGGCCCGGTCCATCGGCAGCCCGTCGGTGGCAAGCTCCGCGCAGAGCAATTCCGCGGTTGATTCCGAACGAGCGGTGGCGACTCCCGCCTCGCCGCCTTCCTTCCCGGCGAGGGCGGCGCCCTGCAGTTCCGCCGCCTCCCTGGCAAGGCGCGCCCACGCCTGCAGCCGGACCGGGCTGTCCGCCCACCCGCCGCGAGTCCATTCCCTGCTCAGGTAGCCGTCCGGTCCTACCGGGTCCTTCCGGCCGCCGTCCGAGGCTGCCGCGCGGGACGCCGCCGCGTCCTCTTCCGCCGCGTCGAACAGGTCTGCCGCGCCCGGCGTCCGCTCCCCGGGCGCGGGAACCTCGCCGGGCGGCAGTCCGCGCAGGTGTGCCCACGCCCACCCCGGATCGGCCCGCCACCCGCCGAAAAGCAGCCGGTGCACCGCCGCGACGTCCCAGCACGTCGCGAGCCGCGCGCCGGCGGGAACCAGCCGAAGCGCCGTGTCCTGGGACCAGGTGACCCATCTGGGCCGCAGCGCCCGGTCCGCGAGCGCCACCGCACTGGCCGGCGCCATCCACCCCGCGCCCGCCACGGCCACGGCGACCGTCCCGTCGGGCGCCACCGCCAGCCCGACCAGGTCCCCGCGTCCGGCGCCCGCCTGGCCGAGCGCGGTCACAAGGTCCATGTCGTCAGGCCGCCGGCGGAACTGCCCGTGGCGCGTACCGCCACCGCCTCGCCGGCGCGGCAGACCAGGTCGGCGTCCCGGGTCGCGAAGGGACGCAGGGCGGCCTCGGCAAGCAGCCGGAGGTAGGTCTCGGCGCGCTCGCCGTACCCGCCTCTGCCCTCTGTCCCGCCAGCGCCGTCTGGATCGGCGGGGGAAGCGTGCTCCGCGTGCACGCTCTTACAGTAAGGGCGGCGCCCGGCCCGGTGGACGGGGGAATTTCCGGGCCGGGCGCCGCGGCGCCCGGACAGCCGGGGAAACCGGCCGGGCGCGGCCGGGCGGCTGGAGCGGGAACTCGCCGCCTGGCGGCTTGCGGCGGGGTGGTCGCGCCCCGCATGTAGTTAATTCTGCTCCGGGCGCCTGCGGCTCCAGTGAGAAGTTACTGAACGCTGCCTGAGAGGTGGCAGGTCGCTGGCCGAATCAGTTGCCGACAAGACTATCGCTGTGCGCGGCCTGCGCGGGGACGCGCGCCGCGGACCACACGCGGACGATGTCTCGCATCGACAGCAGGCCCACGACATCCTGCCCCTCTACCACGACCAGGTGCCTGAACCCGCCGCGAACCATGGCCGCGGCCGCGTTCTCGAGGGTCCAGTCGCCCGCCGCGAACACGAGGTCCTGCGTGCAGTGCTGTGCGGCGATCTCGGTGTCGGGGTCTTCCCCGGCGGCCACCGAGTTGAGGATGTCGCGCTCGGTGAGAATGCCTACGCCCGAGTGTTCGGGGTCGACCACCACGGCAGCGCCAACCCCTCTGGCCGCCATCATGCGCGCGGCTTCTCGCAGCGTGTGGGCGGGGCCGATCATCAGAACCCGCCTTGACATTCCTTCTGCCACCTTCAATGCCGCCACCCCCAGGGGTGTGTCCAGGATCCGGTCGCGCGGGCACGGCATGCCTGGCGTTCGGTCCCCGATCCGGTCATGACCGGACGTTTTCCCAGCTAAGCGCCGCGCGCGCTGAGCTTGTGAACTTGTGATATACCCAGTCTCGGACCCTGAAACGCGCCCGTAACACATAGTTGGCCCGGAATGTGCTCGCACGGCGAGCGCGGCGTGCTCAGGCGCCCCTAAGCCAGGCGGCGAAAGCGAGCCAAGCTCAGCCTGCTACAGCGCCCCTAAGCGGAGCGGCGAAAGCAAGCCGAGAACTTCGTCATGCAGGTGCCCGTTCGTGCAGACGACGCTGCCGCCATCGGGGGTGGCGACTCCGGACAGGTCGGTGAAGCGCCCCCCCGCCTCCTGCACGATCACCTGGAGCGCCGCCAGGTCCCACAGTGAGACCGCTGGCTCCGCCGACACGTCCACCGCGCCCTCCGCGACCAGCATGTGCGACCAGAAGTCACCGAACGCGCGGGTCCGCCAGACCGACCTGCCAAGCGTGAGGAACCCGTCGAGCCTGCCCTTCTCCGCCCAGCCGCCGATGCCCGAATAGGAGAACGAAGCGTCGCTGAGGCTGGTCACACCGGACACCTGGCACCTGCTGGCCTTGGTGAGACTGCGCCCGGTCCACGCGCCGCCGCCCGTCGCCGCCCACCACCTCCGGCCGAGCGCCGGCGCGGTCACCACGCCGACCACGACCTCGTCGCCGTCGAGCAGTCCGATGAGCGTCGCCCAGACCGGTACGCCGCGGACATAGTTCTTCGTACCGTCGATCGGGTCGATGACCCAGCACCGCGGTCCGCTGCCCGTCCGCCCCGATTCCTCGCCGAGCACCGCGTCCCTCGGGCGCGCCCTGCGGAGCACGTTGCGCAGCGACTCCTCCGTGGCGCGGTCGGCGTCTGTCACCGGCGTCAGGTCCGGCTTGGTTTCGACCCGCAGGTCGAGCGCCCGGAACCGCCGGGCCGTTATGTCATCGGCCGCGTCAGCCAGGACGTGCGCGAAGCGCAGGTCGTCGTCGTAGCCTCCCACCCGCAAAACGGTACCGGCTGAGGCACCACACTGACCAGCACGCACGAGGTTTCGTGCACCATTTGGGGTACTTTTTGATGCTGGTGGTTAATTACCGGACGCGGTTGCCTGCGGATGGTATGCGCTGGGTTGGCTTGGTCAGGCGTGCTCGGCGGGAGCTAGTCGGCTGAGTCCCGGCTGCGGAGCAGGCGGCGCAGGGAGTCGAGGCGGGCCTTGGCGTGGTGGGTGAGCGCCCAGGCGTCGAGTGCGCACGCCTCGGCGAGGTGGTCGCAGCCGGGGGGACAGGCCGCGGTTCCCTGGTCCAGGTCGCCGAAGGCCTCCACGACGCGCTCGACGGCGACATGGCCAAGCCCGAAGCCGCGCACGCCAGGGGTGTCGATCAGCCAGCCGGGCTCGGCCGGGGACCGGCGGGCCGCGGGCGCGCCGCGGCCGCTGGCCGCCGGAAGGGCGGGAAGCGGCAGGGCGATCGCGGAAGAGGAGGTGTGCCTGCCGCGCCCGGTTACCGGGTTGACCGTGCCCACGGCCCGGCCCGCGTCCGGTACCAGGGCGTTGACCAGCGTCGACTTGCCAACCCCTGACTGGCCGATCAGCACGCTGATCCTGCCGTCTAGCGCGTGGCGAAGGCGGGACAGGGACTGCCGGGGAAGCGGCTGGCCAGTGGTGAGCATCGGCATCCCCAGAGGCCGGTAGAACGCCCGGACCTGGCGCGACGACGCCAGGTCCGATTTGGTCAGCACGAGGAGCGGGTCGAGCCCCGCGTCGTACGCGGCGACCAGGCAGCGGTCGACGAACCGGAGTCGTGGCGCCGGTTCGGCGAGCGCGCAGACGATCACCATCTGCTCCGCGTTCGCCACGACGATCCGCTCAAGCGGATCCGTGTCGTCGGGGGAACGCCGCAGCACGCTCGTGCGCTCTTCGACCCGGACGATTCGCGCCAGCGAGCCCGCCGCGCCCGAGGTGTCGCCGGCCAGCGCCACCCGGTCCCCGACCACGACCGAGTTGCGGCCAAGCTCGCGGGCCTTCATCGCGGTCACCATCCGCGAGCGGGCATGGGGGGCGGGGAGCCCGCCGTGCCCGGGGGGATCCGGCGGGGCCGTCCCCCCGGGGCTAGCGCCATCGCTGATCAGGCAGCCATACCGGCCGCGGTCCACGTTCACGACGAACGCCTCGGCCGCGCTTTCGTGCGCGGGGCGGCGCCGGGTGCGAGGCCGCGAGCCACGGCCAGCGCGCACCCTGACGTCGTCTTCGTCTAGGCGGTCCGAACGGTTCCTCAGCAGTCTGTCTCCCCCGCGGGGGACGGACCGGGGGACACGGGAGGCAGCGGCCTCCCGTGCGCGGATCCAGTTCGGGCGTCTCCGGAGCTGGCAGCGCTCACCGCGCTGGGGGGGCCAGGGGGGTCGTCCCCCCGGGCGGTGCTACCCCTCACCATCTCTTCCCACAGGGCCGCGAAATCCGGGAAGGTCTTGCCGACCGTGGCCACGTTCAGCACCTCGATGCCGGGCACGGCGAGGCCCAGGACGGCCCCCGCCATCACCATCCGGTGGTCGTCGTAGCTCTCGAACGCGCGCCCCGCGGCGCGCAGCGGGCGCGGCCGGATTTCCAGGCCGTCCGGCTGTTCCGTGACGTCGCCGCCGAGCGCGTTGACCTCCTTGGCGATCGCGGCGAGCCGGTCCGTCTCCTGCGCCCTGGTATGCCCCACCCCGGTGAACGTGGAGGGCCCGGAGGCGAGAGCGGCGACCGAGGTCAGCGGCAGGCACAGCTCGGGAATGTCGCGCAGGTCGGCCTCGATGCCGCAGATCGTGCCGGTACCCGTCACCGTCAGGCCGTCGGGGCCGAACGAGCACCGCGCCCCCATCCGGGTCAGCACGTCGAGGATCGGGCCGGCGGCCTGGAGGCTGTCGTGCGGCCAGTCCCGCACGGTGACCGAGCCGCCGGTGACCAGCGCCGCCGCGAAAAACGGCCCGGCGTTGGACAGGTCGGGCTCGACGGTGAAGTCGCCGAGGCCGAGGCGCCCAGGGCGCACCCGCCACGTGCTCGGGCGCGTCCCGCCGCCTGCCTCCACCTCCGCGCCCGCCGCGCGGAGCATGCGGACGCTCATCTCGATGTGCGGCAGCGACGGCACCGGCGGGCCCTCGTGGCGCACCTCGGTGCCCAGCTCGAACCGCGGGGCGGCGAGCAGCAGCCCCGATACCAGCTGGGAAGAGCCCGAGGCGTCGAGCGTGACCGTGCCGCCGCGAACCGCCCCGCGGCCGTGGACGGTGAACGGAAGCGCGCCGCGCCCCCCGTCGTCGATGTCGGCGCCGAGCGCGCGCAGCGCGGTGAGCAGCGCGCCGACCGGCCGCTCCCGTGCCCGGGGGTCGCCGTCGAATACGGCCGACGCCCCGGTCAGCGCTGCGACCGCGGGCAGGAACCGCATGACGGTGCCGGCGTTCCCGACATCGACCGCCACCGGACCGGAGACGGCGGACCGCGGGGAGACGGCGAGGCCCGTTCCGGATCCGGATTCTGAGATCGAGCACCCGAGGACCCGCAGCGCGGCTACGGCGAGCCGGGTGTCGCGGGCCTCGAGCGGCGCGCGTACGACGCTGGGGGAGTCGCTGAGGGCGGCTAGCACCAGCGCGCGGTTGGTGATCGACTTGGAGCCGGGGAGCCGCAGCCGGGCGCGCACCGGTCCTTGGGCAGCAGGTGCGTGCCAGCGTCCGGAGTCCATGAGGTCGAGGGTATCGGCTGACGAGGAGTGTTCGGCGGTCCGCGGTGGGTTTGACGGGCGCGTTTTCTGGTTATGAAGTGGCAATCCGGCTTCTACCGTGCCATAAGGGAAGCCGCCTAGTTCTGCCGATAGGGAAGTCAGGTATGTGCGGCCGATTCGTTTCCGCGCGAAAGCGGCTCGAACTCCTCGAGGAGTTCGCCGTCGAGCGTGACCGCGTGGCCGAAGACCGCGACCCCGACTACAACGTTGCCCCGACGAAGCGCATCTATGCGGTGCTTTCCTCCGCCAGGGGGGAATCGGGGGTCGGGCAGTCCCCCCATCCGGAAGGGAAGCCGTCCCTCAGGGGACAAGCGCAGCGTCAGCTCCGGCTGGTCCGCTGGGGGCTGGTGCCTTCCTGGGCGAAGAGCATTTCCGGCGGCGCCCGGATGATCAACGCCCGTGCCGAGACCGTCGCGGTGAAGCCCGCGTTCCGCAGCGCGTTCACCCGGCGGCGCTGCATCATCCCAGCCGACGGCTACTACGAGTGGCAGGCCGCCGGAAAGGCGAAGAAGCCTTTTTACATCTACCGAACGGACGGAGGAATCCTCGCTTTCGCCGGCATCTACGAGCTGTGGCGGGACGAGGCGGTGCCTGACGACCACGAGGGGGCCTGGTACTGGTCGGCGGCGATCATCACTACCGACGCGACTGACGACATTGGCAAGATCCACGACCGGACTCCGATGGTGATAGCGCCGGAAAGCTGGGCGGACTGGCTTGACCCGGCCAATAACGACAAGGAACTGCTACTGGCGACAATGCTGCCCGCCACGGCCTCGGCGGGCGGACTGACGTCGCACCCTGTTTCAACGGCCGTCAACTCCGTACGGAACAACGGGCCGGGCCTCGTCGAACCCTTCGTCGACGATGGATCCCCGGCCCAGGGGTCGGGTTCCGGCGAAGGGGAGCGGCCCCCCCTGTTCTGAGCCCGCAGCGCCTGGCGGCGCGGTATCTGCCGTGCGCTCAGGCGCCGCGGACAAGGAGGCGAGGACTTCCTATGGAAATCGGCGTTGCCCGCAAGCGCCTAGAGGAAATGCGAGACGAACTCGACCGGACGGTCACGGTACTCATGAGTGAACATCCGCTGGCCCGGGGCGGGTCCGCGGAGGCGGGCGACGCTGGCGCGAATCTGACTGAGGCGGACCGCAACGAGGCGGCGGTGCAGGCGGCGCTCGCACAGCGGGGCGAGGTGCTCGCGGCTCTTGTCCGTGTGGACGACGGGACCTACGGGCGGTGCGTGGACTGCAGCAACCAGGTGCCTGAACCCCGGCTCGAGGCCCGTCCGGCCACTTCGCGGTGCGTGCCGTGCCAGTCCAAGCGCGACCGCCGCAGACGCTAGCTACCCCCTCGGCCGCGCCGGGCGCTGACGATCAGCTGCGCTCCGATCGAGTCGTCGCTGCGCGCGCTCAGCTCGGCCGCGACGAGGCTGCGGAAGCTTCCGGGGTTGCGGGCGAGCAGGTAGCTGACCGTCTTCGGCGAGAACACCGTGCGCGGGCGGATCCAGCTCACTTCCAGGCCGCTTCCGGTGAACAGCTCGAGCAGCTGTTCGGAACCGTAGCAGCGGGTGATGGTGCCGTCGGGCCACGGGACCAGGACCACGTCCGCGTTCGGCACGTCGACCAGGTGCGGCCAGTGGTGCTGCTCGGCGAGTACCGCCATGCCGAACGTAAGAGAGTCCACGCAGGCAAGCACGCTGCCGCCGGGGCGGAGCACGCGCGCGATCTCGCCGACGACGGTCTCCGCCGCGAGCTGCCTTGACAGCGTGCGGTCCTCGGCGATCACGCCGTCGGCACAGCCGTCGGCGAGGAACTCGAGCCCGCTGGCGTCGGCGGCGACCGTCCTGAGCCGCCCGGCCGGCTGGCGCTGGGCGGCGGCCCGCGGCCGTTCCCCGGCGCCGATCACCCGCAGCACGGTGTGACCGGCGCAGCAGGCTACTTCGGCGGCCCGTGCGGCGGGCCCCGACATGTCCACGAGGAACCCGGGCTGGCCCGGTAGCCACGCGGTGAGCTGGGCGCGCGCGACCGCCGCGTAAAAACGCGAGTAGCGCTCCGCGGCAGGACCGGTGTCCTGCACGGCACTGGCGCTTGCCTGCACGGCGTTTACTCCTGGCCGGGCGCCCGCTCGCGGGGCATCCTTGGGTGTTACCTTTCCCTCCCCCCGGGCGTTCCATCCCTGGCGAGCCGGGGAATGAACGCAGAACGCGCCCGGCCGGCCCTGGAATTGCCTGGCACCCGGCGGTGTTGAACGCGGCATGGCTGTTGCCCCAGCGCCGCGCATGCCGGGCGGCACGATCTTCGCCGGCCGCCCGCGGTCACGCCGGCCGTATGCCGTCAGGGCCGGGCAGGTATCCTCTTACGGTCTTCCCGCGCAGCGCCTCCTGGCGCCGCCCGGCGGCCAACGCGACCGTGAGGAGGTGAGTCCCGTGCCAGAGACGCTCCAGGAGCGCGGCGAGCGGTTCGAGGCGGACGTCATGCCCTACCTGGACCAGCTTTACTCCGCCGCTCTCCGCATGACGCGGAACCCGGCCGACGCCGAGGACCTGGTGCAGGAGACCTTCGCCAAGGCATACGCGTCCTTCCATCAGTTCCAGCAGGGGACGAACCTCAAGGCCTGGCTGTTCCGGATCCTGACGAACACGTTCATCAACACATACCGCAAGCGGCAGCGCGAGCCCCAGCGGTCAGGCTCTGATGAGGTTGAGGACTGGCAGCTCGCCCGCGCGGCCTCGCACACCTCTGGCGGCCTGAAGTCGGCCGAGGCCGAAGCGCTGGAAAGGCTTCCTGACTCCGACATCAAGACGGCGCTGCAGAGCCTGCCCGAGGAGTTCAGGATCGCGGTCTACCTGGCGGACGTGGAAGGGTTCGCGTACAAGGAAATCGCCGACATCATGGGGACGCCGATAGGCACCGTGATGTCACGGCTCCACCGCGGCCGTCGCCAGCTGCGGGAGCTGCTCCAGGACTACGCGCAAGAGCGCGGTCTGGTTCGGGCGCAGGCTGCCGGCGCTCACGTGGGGGGCGCTCAGGCCGAGGCCGCTGGGGCCGAGGAGGGCACGTCATGAGCTGCGGGAACCCACACGACGTACCCTGTAGCGAGGTACTGGACCGGATCTACTGGTACCTGGACGGGGAGATGTCAGCCCGCGACTGCGAAAGCATCAGGCAGCACCTGGACGAGTGCGGGCCGTGCTTGCGGGAGTTCGGCCTCGAAGAGGCGGTCAAGCGTTTGGTCGCAAAGCATTGCGGCTGCGATCCAGTGCCGGATGAACTGCGCAGCAAAGTGCTGGTGCGGATCAGGCAGGTTCAAGCCGAGATTGAAGTTGCCGAGTAACTCCGAGTAGTCGCCGCTGACCGCAGCGGGGCGGGGGCCGGCGTCCTTGGGGGGATTCGGGCTCGCGGTTAACCGGCGGGCAGCGAATTACGCCGATCGCCTTGCGGGGGTACCGCGCGTTGCATAGCGTAATCGTGTGTTTGCAGTCCGTTCCCGATCCGCTTTGGGTCTGCGAGAATTGGCGTGCTCACGTTATCCTGTCATGGACGGCATGCCGAGAGCTGCCGTGGGCATTTACGTGAGGGAGGACATCCCAATGCGGGCACCCGGCAAGCCGGACGTGATCACGGCCCGGTCGGCAACACGGTGCATGGCCGTCGTGGTCGTGTTCGGAGTCTCCTGGGGGTAGCGACGGCGAACGGAGCGATTCGGGTCAACTGGCGCTGGCTGCGAGGGGGCAGCGTGGGCAAGCTTTCGCGCATCGCGTGGCTCTACATCGGCTCGGTGGTAGCCGCTGCCGCTTTCGCGGTCGTCCGGGGTCCGTTCTCCGGCATCCAGTGGGATCAGGTCGTGGCGCTGGGCCTGCTGCTCGTCGCCTGCGAATCGACCGCCACGCTGCTGAACTCGCGCTGCCTTGCCTGGTCCGCGAACACCACCGCGAGCCTTGCCTCGGTGATCCTGGTCGGGCCTGTCGGCGCCGCGATCGTCGGGTCCTTCACGCTGCTCGGGATCCGCCGCAGCCCCTCGCTCACGCAGCGCCTTTTCAACACGGGCATGTTCACGCTCAGCGCCTACCTCGCCGGGAAGACATACCTGCTGTCCGGCGGCCCCGTGGGGACGCCGCAGCCTAGTTCCTTCCCCGGCGTCATCGGGCCGTTCGCCTGCGCCGTGCTCGTGCACGTGACGGTCAATTTCTCGCTGGTGGCAGGCGTGCTCTGGCTCACGGGGGAGCCCGGTTCCGCGGCCGGCAAGGTGGCACTGGACTTCAAGCTGTGGGTCACCGACATCGGCTACGCGGCGTTCGGCGTGCTCATCGCCGCCCTGTGGAGCGTGCTCGGGCCGTTCACGCCGGTCCTTGTGGTCATACCGCTGCTTGCCGCCCGCTGGGCGGTGGCGCAGTTCGCCGCGCAGCAGCGTGCCTACGAGGCCACCGTGAGCGCGCTGTGCCAGGCCGTCG
Organism: Actinomycetota bacterium; assembly: GCA_027314595.1. Lineage (GTDB taxonomy): Bacteria > Actinomycetota > Actinomycetes > Streptosporangiales > Streptosporangiaceae > Trebonia. Next base: position 37,537 of record DAHVAN010000462.1, read on the forward strand.
AAACCAAGGATCTCTATACCCGGGGCCATAGCGAGCGGGTTTCGCGCGGATCGGTGATGATCGCCCGCGAGATCGGCATGCGCGAGGACCGGGTCGAGGCCATCAGGTACGCGGGCATGCTGCACGACGTGGGCAAGCTCGGCGTGCCGACGTCGGTGCTGCAGAAGAACGGTTCGCTTACCGACGATGAGTACGCGGCCATCCAGTTGCACCCGATGCGGGGGCTCGACATCGTGCGGGAGATCGGCTTCCTCGACGAGGCGCTGGCCGGGATCATGCACCACCACGAGCGCATCGACGGCAGGGGCTACCCGATGGGCCTGGCCGGCGATGAGATCCCCGAGTTCGCCCGGGTGCTCGCGGTGGCGGACGCGTTCGACGCGATGACATCGGACCGGTCCTACCGCGGAGCACGTCCCGTTCCCGATGCCGTGGCCGAGCTGCGCAAGTGGGCTGGCACCCAGTTCGACCCAGCCTTCGTCGACGCCTTCGTCACGGCGATCGACCGGGACGGCTGGCAGGTGCCGGAAGGGGCGCCGGCCGACGCGGAGCATGCCACTGCCGCCGACGTCCTGTCCGCGGGTGTGCTGTCCATCGTGGGTCGCAGCGGCAGCACCCCGAACGGCACCGGCATGAACGGCAACGGTCACAACGGCAACGGCCGCAACGGCAGCGGCCGCAGCGGCACCGTCGCCCCGGCTGGCGAGCTTGACGATCCCACGGGACCGTTGCGCGCCATCGAAAGCCTCTGATGTCCGCGGCCGCGCGACGGCACGAGCCGCGAGGCTTCCCCTGGCAGGTCCTGGATTCGGGCCAGTCGCTCCTGGTCATCTTCGCGGGCGTCCTGCTCATCGCCGCCGTCGCGCAGACGGCGGCGGCCGGCGTCGACCACATCCGCGCGGCGCTGGCGTTCGGCGGGCTGATCGCGTTCGGCGAGTTGCTCCGGCTGAACCTGCCAGGCGACCGTGAGGCCGCGCCCATCGCGACCGCGGGCGCGCTGGCGTACGCCCTGCTCATCCGCGTCGGAGAGGCCCCGGCCAGGCACAGCCCCGAGCAGGTTGTCGCCGTGGCGGCCATCGGAATGCTCGTCGGCGCGCTGCCGCACCTGGCGGTGGGCAGGCCCGCGCGGCTGTCGGGCATGGCCGCGCGGCTGGTGGCGGTGGCGGTGGCGGCCGGCGTGTTCCGGCTGCTCGAGAACCAATCGCTGATCGGGAGCCGCTGGTGGTCCCAGCTGCCGGTGATGCTTTCGCTGGTGATCGTGGCCTGGCTGGTCGAGGCCGTGATCGCGGCCCTCATCCGGACGGACGCCCTGCGCGGCAGGTTCGGCGTGACGCTGCTCGACGAGCTGCACGTGCAGCTGCCGCTGGGCGCGGCGGTCGGCGCGTCCGCGCTGCTGATCTCCTTCGCCGCCGAGGTCATGGGGCTGGCCGCGGTCGCGGTCTTCACCGCGCCGCTGCTGGTGACCCAGGTCGCGCTGCGCCGGTACACCGGGATCCGCGCGACCTACCTGCAGACCGTCCGCGCGCTCGCGCGGGTGACCGAGATCGGCGGCTATGTGGAGATCGGGCACTCGGCCCGGGTCGCGAAGCTGTCGGTCTCGATCGGGCGTGAACTCGGGATGCCCGAGCCCGCGCTGCTCGAGCTCGAGTACGCCGCGCTCATGCACGACATCGGCCAGCTGTCGCTGCGCGACCCGATCCCTGGCGGCGCGACCGTGCTGGTCGTCAGGGAAGAACAGCGGCGGATCGCCGAATACGGCGCCGAGGTCATCCAGCAGGCACGGGTCCTCGACTCGGTGGCCGACATCGTCCGGCGGCAGAGCGACCCCTGCCGGCCGGCGGACCGGGCCGAAGAGCCCCCGCTGAGCAGCCGCATCATCCGCGCGGCCAACGCGTTCGACGACCTGGTGGGCAGCTCCGTCGAGCCAAGCAGGGCCGCCGCCGCCGTGCAGCGGCTGCGGCTCGACACCGCGTCCGAATATGATCCGCAGGTGGTCGAGGCGCTCAGCAGGCTGGTGAGCAGGCGGTCGGTACTCGGACCCTGAGCGGGGACCCTGAACGGGCCCGGGCGCCGCGCATGGCGCGGCCGGTCACACGCCCGTGGTGGAGCGGGGGTAGGCGGCGCCGACGTCGGTGATCACGTTGACCAGGTACGGGACGCCGGAGGCGAACGCCCTGCGCAGCGCGGGGCCGATCTGCCCTGGCGCGGTGACCAGTTCGCCCGCGCCGCCGAGGGCGCGGACCACCTCGTCGTAACGGGTGCCAGGCCGCAGGTCGGCGGCGACGTCGTAACCGTAGACCGCCTGCATCGGCCCCTTCTCCAGTCCCCAGGCGCCGTTGTTGCCGCAGACGATCACGACAGGCAGGTTGTGCCGCACCAGGGTGTCCGCGTCCATCAGCGAAAGCCCCGCCGCGCCGTCGCCGAGCAGCAGCACGACCTGGGCCGACGGGTGTGCAAGCCGTGCCGCGGCCGCGTAGCCGAGGCCTGTGCCCAGACATCCGAACGGACCGGGGTCCAGCCACCTGCCGGGCTTGCCAGGCTCCACGAGGCGGCCGGCGAAGGACACGAAGTCTCCGCCGTCGCCGATGACCACCGCGTCGTCGTCAAGCGCCCTGAGCAGTTCGCCGTAGACCCGCACCGGGTGCACCGGCTCGGCCTCGCTCGCCAGCAGCGGCGCGTCCGCCGCCACGGCGGCGTCCGCGGCGTCCCGCAGCCGCGCCAGCCAGCCCGAGCCGGCGCCCGGCCGGGCCTGCGCGGCGAGCGCGGTGAAGAAGGCCGCGAGGTCGCCCGCCGCTGTGCCCGCCAGCGGGCAGTGTGCCGCGAGCACGCCAGCGGCGTCGGCGACGTGCGCCACCTTGGCGGGCTCGGTCTTCGGGCCGAATGACCCGTAGCGCAGCCGGAAGTCCAGCGGCGCCCCCGCCACGATCACCAGGTCCGCCTCGCCGAAGGCGATCGACCTGGCGCGGGTGACCAGCAGTTCGTGCCCGCGCGGCAGCACGCCGCGCGCCTGGCCGTTCGCGATCACGGGCAGCCGCAGCGCCTCGGCGGCCTGCCGGGCGGCGTCCTCCGCGCGGCCGAGCCACACGTCGGAGCCGAGCACGAGCACCGGCCGCCGCGCCGCGGCGAGCAGCTGAGCGATCCGGCCGACGTCCCCGGGGTCGGGCGGGGCGGCCGGGACCCCAGGAACCCCAGGGACCCCAGGGATGCCGGGCGCGCCGGGCGGCAGTTCCGCCTCGGCCTGGTTGTAGATCGTCTCGAGCGGGAAGTCGCAGAACACCGGCCCGCGGTGCGGGGTAAGCGCGATCCGGAAGGCCTCGTCAACCGACTCGGCCACCCGCGGCGTGTCATGCTCGGTCCAGGCGCGCTTGGTCACCGGGGCGAGCAGCGGCACGTGGTCCATCTCCTGCAGCGCGCCCTGGCCCCACAGGTAGTCGGGGGCGCGCCCGCCGAGCACGACAACCGGGGCGCCGTTGAACCAGGCGGAGGTGACCGCGCTGACGCTGTTGGTGACGCCCGGGCCCGCGGTGACGACCGCGAGGCCGGGAGCGCGGGTCAGCCTCGCCGTGCCTTCGGCCGCGAACACCGCGGTCTGCTCGTGCCGCACGTCCACCAGGCGCATCGGCGGCTCGGCCTTGACGGCAGCGTCGTACAGCGGGAACACGTGGCCGCCCGACAGCGTGAACATGGCGGTCACGCCGTGCCGTTGCGCCACCGCGACGGCGAGCGCGCCGCCATGTCCTGATATCCGCGTCATGCTCGCTGACGCTATCAGCAGGTGCGTGTCCGGGCGATGCTAGCCCGGGCGCGGGGACGCCACCCGGAGTCCTTCCGGTAGGGGGGGCGGCTGCCCGCCCCCCCATACCTCCGCGGTCACCACCGCTCGTTCTGGATTAGTGAATTCAGTCCGGTGCGGTGCCGAGGCCCACACCGGCGGGGACCGGGGCCGGAGCCTTGTCCGGGTCGGCGGTGTACTGGTGCGGCAGCGTCTCGTCCGCGCCCTCGGGCGCCTTCACGGCCTTGAGGACCAGCGTCAGCACGACCGCGATGACGAGGTTGAGGATGACCGCGCTCAGCCCGATGTAGATGCTGTGCCCGAACTCGATGTCGGAGGACCCGGCCCAGTGCGAGATAGCCGGGGTCGCCACCTTGTACGCGGCGATGGTGCCGAACGCCATGCCGGCCAGCCAGCCGGCCAGCAGCGCCCAGCGATGGAACCAGCGGGTGAACAGGCCGCCGATCAGCATCGGCGCCAGCTGGAGTATCCAGATGCCGCCGAGTAGCTGCAGGTTGATCGAGAAGGCGTGCGGCAGTTCGATGGCGAACAGCAGCGCGCCGATCTTGACCACGAGCGAGGCCCACTGCGACGTCCTGGTCTGCTGCCGCGGCGAGGCGTCCTGCTTGAAGAACTCCTTGAAGATGTTCCTTGTGAACAGGTTCGCGGCCGCGATCGACATGATCGCCGCCGGCACCAGCGCGCCGATGATGATGCCGGCGAACGCGATGCCGGTGAACCAGCTCGGGAACATGTGCTGGAACAGGTAGGGCACGGCGAGCTGAGGGTTGCCCGCCTTCTTGACCGCGGCGGCGGTGGTCTTGTCGGCGATCGCCATGTAGCCGAAGAGGGCTATCAGCGCCAGCAGCACCGAGTACATCGGCAGGTACGCCATGTTGCGCTTGACGGCGCTGCGCCGCTTGGCGGCGAGGGTGCCGGTGATCGCGTGCGGGTACAGGAACAGCGCGACCGCCGAGCCGAGCGCCAGCGACGCGAAGTCGAGCTGCGTGGGGCCGATGGACGTCGAGGGCGGTACGAACGCGCCGATCGGCTTCTTCGTCGCCGGGCTGATGGACGCGAAGTGAGCCTGGGCCGCGCCGAAGATGTGGCTCCAGCCGCCCAGCCTGGTCGGGATGTAGAAGACGGCCACGATGACGAACAGGTAGATCAGGGTGTCCTTGATGAAGGCGATCAGCGCAGGGGCGCGCAGGCCCGACACGTAGGTGAAGATCGCCAGCACGAGGAACGCCACGAAGAGCGGCAGGTCCTTGAGGAACGTGTTCGTCGACGAGGCGCCGACCCCCATCACGCTGAGCACGGCCTGGATGCCCACCAGTTGCAGCGCGATGTACGGCATGAGCGCGAGGATGCCGGTCAGGGCGGAGGCCAGGGCCAGGCCACGGGAGCCGTACCTGCCGCGGATGAAGTCGGCGGGCGTGACGTAGCCGTGCACCCGGGACACCGACCAGAGCCTGGGCAGGAAGATGAACGCGATCGGGAAGACCATGATCGTGTATGACACGGCAAAGAAGCCGATGGCCCCGGAGCCGAAGACCAGCGCGGGCACGGCGATGAACGTGTAGGCCGTGTACAGGTCGCCGCCGAGCAGGAACCAGGTGATGAACGTGCCGAAGCTCCGCCCGCCTAGCCCCCACTCGTCGAGGTGCAGCATGTTGTCCGCGCGGCGCCACCGCGCCGCCGCGAAGCCCACCCCGGTGACCACGAGGAACAAGATGAGGACGATCGTGAACGTGGTGGCGTTGACGTGGCTCATCCGGCCACCTCGCTGTACTGGTGCTCCGGAGCGTCACCGGGCCGTTCGAGCCGCTTTTGCAGCAGCATGACCAGCCAGAGCGCCACCGAGGTGACTGGCATGAAGATGAGCAGGTAGAAGTAGAAGAAGGGGAAGTCGCCGACCTTCGGGGTGATCGACGAGTAGATGGGCGCGTACAGGGCGAAGAAGATGTCGGCCGCCACCAGGATTGCGATGGCGGCCGAGATGATTGGGTGAGCGGCGATCGTGCCTCTCGGTCTGCTGGCCGGCTGGGTCATATGTCTTCCTGCCGTCCTCTCGGCGTCGTTGCGCGAAGATTTGTGGCGTATGTCACGCGGTTGGAACCATGTTGCGGCATGGTGATCAATTAGGCAATGCCTGACATGGCCGCCAAATCATCTTTCGGCGCGAGCCGGCACGGCGACCGCCCGTGCCGCTGACCACGGGCATTCCCCCGTGGCGCCTCCTGGACGGGTACGGGAGTCACCCGGGAAGCGTCCGCCGCAGCCTGGTGATGAACTTGTAGCGGTCGCCGCGGTACCACGACTGTGCCCACTCCACTGGCTGGCCGGTGGAGTCGATCGCGTGCCGGGAAAGCAGCAGCAGCGGGATGCCCGGGTCCACCCCGAGCAGCATGGCATTGTGCGGGTCGGCGAGCACGGTCTCGATCGTCTCCTCGGCCTCGGCGAGCTGGATGCCGTACTCGGTGTGCAGCGCCTCGTACAGCGAGGCGTGCCGCTCGAGCTGCCTGCGCAGGCCGGGGAACCGGCGGGCGGGCAGGTGCGAGGTGTCGATGGACATCGGCTCGCCGTCGGCGAGCCGCAGCCGGTGGATGCGCAGCACGCGGCCGCCCGGCTTGATGTCGAGGAGTCCGGCCAGCTCATCGTCGGCCGTGACGTAGCCGATGTCGAGGATCTTGGTCAGCGGACTCAGTCCGTGCTGGCGCATGCCTTCGGTGTAGCTGGCCAGCTCGAGCGACTGAGCGACCTTCGGCTTGGCGACGAAGGTGCCCTTGCCCTGCATGCGAAGCAGCCGTCCCTCGACCACCAGTTCCGCCAGCGCCTGCCGCACGGTTGTCCGCGATGTCCCGTATTGCCGGGCCAGTTCCCGTTCAGGCGGCACCGGGCTGCCGGGCGACATGGTCGAGGTGAGCTCGAGCAACTGCTTCTTCACCTGGTAGTACTTCGGCAGCCGCAGGACGGCTGGCGGCGAGCCGGGACTGCCCGGTTTGCCCGGTGACAGCGCGCTGGATTCGCCTGCGCCTTCTCCGGCCGGCATCGGAGACACGCTCATCCTGTCTTCCTTCCCGCTTGTGCGGTATTCCGGCAATGATCCCTCACGATTGCCGGTACGCGCGACGCCACGCGCAGGTGTATTTCCGTGAACGTGGCTCGTCCGGCCGGCCGAGGGCACGGGACGCCTGCGGAACCGGGGACGGCCCGGCGCGGAAGCCCAGCCGGGCGAGCGGGCCTGGCCTGGCGAACGGACGCTTGCATGCGGGCATAATGCCAGGTCGGTGCCTATCAGGGAAATCGCGCCCGTCCGGAACATGTCATCATGGGAAAGTGCCGACGCTGACCGACCTTGCCAGGAACTACACGAGCCTGTCCGGAGCCGACCTGGAGTGGCTGCACTCCCTCGTGTCCGACTGGCAGCTGCTGGCTGACCTGTCGTTCGCGGACCTGATCCTCTGGGTGCCGGTGCGCGTCCCCGAGGGTGCGCGGGGCTCGGGGTGGGTGGCGGTCGCGCAGATGCGGCCCACCACGGGGCCCACCTCGTTCCCCGACGACGTGGTCGGATCGCAGGCCGGCCCGGGAGGGCGGCCGCTGCTCGACACGGCGCGCGGCGAGCGGCGCATCTGGCGGGAGAGCGACCCCGACTGGACGAGCGGCGTGCCGGTGCGCGCCGAGGCGATACCGGTGACCAGGAACGGCCACGTCATCGCCGTGATCGAGCGGTCCACCAACCTGAACTCGGCGCGCACCCCGAGCCGGCTCGAGCTCACCTACCTGCAAGGCGCCGACGACCTGGCGCGGATGGTGTCGGAGGGCACGTTCCCCTATCCCGGCCAGGACACGACCCTTGTCCGTTCGCCGCGGGTGGGCGACGGGCTGCTGCGCCTGGACGCCGCTGGCCGCGTCACTTACGCCAGCCCCAACGCGCAGTCCGCCTACCGTCGGCTCGGGCTGCCCGCGGACCTGATCGGCGCCGGGCTGGGCGCGGCGACCGCGCAGCTGAGCACGCCGGGGGAACCCGTCGACGAGTCCTTGATGCTCGTCGCGCGGGGCCGCGCGCCGGGGGAGACGGAGATCGACGGCAACGGCGCGGTCGTCCAGCTCCGGTCCATCCCGCTGGTAGTGGGGGGCAAGCGCACCGGCGCGCTGGTCCTGGTCAGGGACGTCACCGAGTTGCGCCGCAGGGAGCGCGAGCTGCTCACCAAGGAGGCGACGATCCGGGAGATCCATCACCGGGTGAAGAACAACCTGCAGACCGTCGCGGCGCTGCTGCGGCTGCAGGCCAGGCGGCTGCACGCGCCCGAGGCACGGGTGGCGCTTGAGGAGGCGGTGCGGCGCGTCGGGTCCATCGCGATCGTGCACGAGACCCTGTCCCACGCTCCCGAGGAGATAGTCGACTTCGACGACATCGCGGACCGGGTCGCCATGATGGCCGGCGAGGTGTCCTCGCCCGAGGTGCGGGTGACGCCGAAGATCACGGGTCAGTTCGGGATGCTGTCGGCGTCGGTCGCCACGCCGCTCGCGATGGTGCTCACCGAACTGCTGCAGAACGCGCTGCAGCACGGGTTCAGCGGGCCCGCCCTGCGCAGTGCGGGCAACGGGGGAGGATTCATAGAGGTGCTCGCCGCCCGGGCCCCGGAACAGCTCACGGTCACGGTGAGCGACAGCGGCGCCGGCCTGCCCGAGGATTTCGATCTGGAGAACACCACCAGCCTCGGACTCCAGATCGTCAGGACGCTGGTGGATACGGAGCTAGGCGGCCGGATCAGCATCACGCCCCGGCCGGGGGGCGGTACCGTAGCGGTCGTCGATGTGCCGGTCCGCTATGAACCGCAGCCCCGCCAGGGCTGAGCGCGTTGCCTGTCAGATGATGTTGCGTGCGGCGCGCGCCAGGCGGCCAGTCCCGGGTTCCCCGTCAGACGTGGGCTCGTGCCCGCAGCCGTACCGTGCGGCGCTTGAGCGCGCGCCGCTCGTCCTCGCTCATGCCGCCCCAGACACCGGCGTCCTGACCGGTGTCGATGGCCCATCGGAGGCAGTCCTCGACGACAGCGCAACGGCGGCAAACCTGCTTGGCCTCTGCGATCTGGAGGAGCGCGGGACCGCTGTTGCCGATCGGGAAGAACAGCTCAGGATCTACCTCACGACAGGCGGCAACGTGGCGCCAGTCCATGATGTCCAACTCCTTCTCGGCGTAGCGGCTCCTCATCCCGGTCCGCGTCCCGCCACTCAGTGCTTGTGAAGCATTTCACGAGCTATGCGATATGTCGGGAACGGCCTCTTATTCCCGACCTTGTTGAGTGCCGTGCCGGTCGTATCGAAGGATCAGCCGACGCCCGGACGCTTTCCGGAGGGAGGCGTACCCGCGTCAGCCACGCTCATGAACGCGATGTACCGTCTCCCAAGGCACCGGAACTAGCCTCTCAACAGCGCGGAGCCGAACGCAAGAGGGTGCGGCAAACGAGTGCTGCTAATTTCGTATCAGATCGGTCACATCGCATGCCCGCCGTCATGCCAGGACACGGAGCGCGTCTGGGACGAACCTGAAAGCGACGCCCCGGGTCTCGCCGAGGTACTCGCCGTCGATATGGAATGCGATCGGGCGATCGGAACGGAAGGTGAGCTCGGTCAGCGCCGCCACGCTCAGCACGTCACCGCCCGAGGGGAGCTGATCGTTGGCGTGCATCATGTGCCGCAGCGCCGCCAGCGTCGTCAGCGTGCGCAGCCGCCGCAGCGCGAACACGTCGAGGCCGGAGTTGAAGTCGGTGCGCGGGACGGGCCGGACGGGGCGGCTGCCCAGGTAGGTCCACGGCGAGCTGTTCGTGACCACCCCCATGAACACGCGGCCCGCCTGCGGCAGGCCCGGGGCCTGCAGGGTGAGCGCCGGGCGGCGCCGGTCGGTGACGTAATAGCGGCGCAGCGCGGTCCGCAGGTACAGCATTGTCGAGGCCTGGCGGCCGTTGGCGCGCAACCGCTCCACGTCCGCCATGACCTCGGCGTCGACTCCGAGCCCGGCGCTGAACGTGAAGTAACGGTCCCCGGCCAGGCCGAGCCCGATCGTGCGCCCCGTGCCCGCGTCGACGGCGGCGGCGATCCGCCGCACCGCGGCGGGCGGGTCGGGCGGCAGCCCGAGCGTGCGCGCGAACACGTTCGCGCCGCCGCCGGGAACCGGCGCGATCGCGGGCCGCGCGGCCTGCCCGGTCGTGCCCGTGTAACCGGGAACACGCGAGTTCATCAGCCCGTTTACCACCTCGTTGACCGTTCCGTCACCACCGAACGTCACGACGAGGTCGTATCCTTGAGCCGCCGAGGCGGCCGCAAGCTCACCCGCGTGGCCGCGGTACTGTGTCTGCGCGGTCTCCAGCTCAAGACGGGAGCCAAGCTCGCGGACTACCAGGCCGGCGTCGCGCCCGGTCATGGAAGTCGCGCGAGGATTGATGATCAGCAGCGCGCGCACGTTGCTCAGGTTAACGGTGCCCGAAAGGAAGCGAGAAATGGGTATGCGTTCTCCGGACGGAGCAGCGGCGCAGCGGGCCGCCGCCGCGCCCGCAGCGCCAGACGTACGCCGTCCCCCGCTGCTCGTCCTCGCCGCGGTGGTCACGGCCCTTGAGGCGGCGGGCCTGTGCGTGTCGGGAGTGTTCAGCGCCGTCGACACCGCGGCGGGGCGGTCCTACCACACGGCGAGCGGGATCGCGTTCACCGTGCTGGAGTTCATCGTGGTCGCGGGGGTGACCTGGATCGCGTTCGGTATCGCCCGCATGCGGCCCTGGAGCCGCACCCCGGCGGTACTGACCCAGGTGATCACCGGCATCGTCGCGATCTACCTGCTGCAGGCTCAGCGGCTCTACTGGGGGATTCCCGCCATGGTGCTCGCGCTCGCGGGACTGGCCGGGCTGCTCGCCCCGCCGAGCCTGCGCGCCCTGACCCGCTCTGCTGGCCCGGGGGAGCGACCCCCCGGAGACCCCCCGGCATAGGGGGGCTGCCCGCCCCCCTGTAACCCCCCGGGTCAGTCGTCGATCGTGAGGCCCTCGCGGAGCTGAGCGAGCGTCCGGGCGAGCAGCCGTGACACGTGCATCTGCGAGATGCCGAGCTCGGCGGCGATCTGGGACTGCGTCATGTTGCCGAAGAACCGCAGCAGCAGGATCTTCTTCTCCCGCGGCGGCAGCCGCTCGAGCAGCGGCTTCAGCGACTCGCGGTACTCCACGCCCTCCAGGGCTTCGTCGATCATCCCGAGCGAGTCGGCGACGGCGGGCGCGTCCTCGTCGCCGGAGTCGGGCGCGTCGAGCGAGACGGTCGAGTACGCGTTCGCGGACTCCAGGCCCTCGAGGACCTCTTCCTCGCTCATCTGCAGGTGCGCGGCCAGCTCGCTGACGGTGGGCGCCCGCCCCTCGCGCTGGGCCAGGTCGCCGATCGCCTTGGTGAGCGACAGCTTCAGCTCCTGCAGCCGCCTCGGCACCCGGACGGCCCAGCCCTTGTCCCTGAAGTGCCGCTTGATCTCCCCGACGATGGTCGGGGTGGCGTAGGTCGAGAACTCGACGCCGCGCTCGAGGTCGAACCGGTCGATGGACTTGATCAGCCCGATGGTCGCCACCTGGGTGAGGTCATCGAGCCACTCGCCGCGGTTGCGGAACCGGCGCGCCAGGTACTCCACGAGCGGCAGGTGCAGCTCCACCAGGGTGGCCCTGATGCGCGCGCGCTCGGGATCGCCCAGCGGCAGCGACGCCAGCCGTTCGAACAGCTCGCGGGCCTGCGTCCGGTCTGGTGCGGAATGCTCGGCACGCGGCAGCAGCGGGGCGTCGCCGACCCCGCCGACCGCGACCTCGAACTCCTCGGTCACCTGAACCTCGTACTCGCTGCTCACCCGGACCCCGATACGCCTCGGCGCTTTTGCAGGACGATCGCGACCCGGTCATCGGGCCCGAGCCGTGAGTCCACGGAGCCGGCGAGGGCCGACAGCACGGTCCACGCGAAGGTGTCGCGGGCCGGCGTGCGCGGCTGCGCGGCGGTGACCGACACGGTGATCGTCACCTGGTCAGGGCCGAGCTCGAAGCCGCATTCCAGGTCGGTGCCCGGGATCGCCTGGGAGAGCAGCATCGCGCACGCCTCGTCGATGGCGATGCGCAGGTCCTCGATCTCGTCGAGGGTGAAGTCGAGTCGTGCTGCCAGCCCCGCGGCGGCCGTCCGCAGCACGGACAGGTATGCGCTCTCGGCAGGCATCCGGACCTGTACGCGGTCGGGTGCTTCGCGGCCGGTCACGGTCGCGGCGCCGGACTCGCCGGGCACGGCCGTGGTAGCGGCGGTGTCTTCGGTCACGTCTCTCCGTCGGTCGTCTCACTGGCCGGCGGTTGACTCCGGCCACTCACTGCAACTTACCGTCATCCGCGCGTCCTCCCGACCCGGCACGCGGCTGCGTCGTTAAGCCACCAGAAAATACGCTGGTCAGGAGCATACTCTTGGCCAGTGAAACGCGACGTGGCAGCGTCGTCCCTGGTTACCGGAACGGCGCTGCCACCGGCGTGGCAGGGGGACTGGGCCTGCTCAGGCCTGCTTGGTCTCCCAGAAGATCTTGTCGATCTCCGCGATCTTGGCGAGCAGTTCCTCGGCCTTGCCCACGTCGACGCTTCCCTTGGTGCCGGCCGCGCCCGCGAGCTTGGTGGCCTCGTTGAAGAGCTGGTGAAGCTGCGGGTACTTCTCGAAGTGCGGCGCCTTGAAGTAGTCCGTCCACAGTACCCACAGGTGGTGCTTGACGAGCTCGGAACGCTGCTCCTTGATGATCAGCGCGCGCGCCCGGAACTCCGGGTCGCTGTTGGCGGCGTACTTCTCGGCGATGGCCTTGAGGGACTCGGCCTCGATTCGGGCCTGCGCGGGGTCGTAGACGCCGCAGGGCAGGTCGCAGTGAGCATGGGCGACGGTCTTCGGCGCTAGCAGCCGGTGAAGCCTCATCGATTCCCTTTCTCGGTACCAGATCAGTAACGTTGCACTCCGCACACTACTCCGTGAGCGGGAAGCCAAACGTGCACCGGTACCCCAAGCGCTGGCCGCTGCTCCGCGTCGAGGTCGCGGAGCATTCCATGCTGCCCGCGCTGCGCCCCGGAGACTGGCTGCTGGCCTGGCGCACCAGGCGGGTCCGCCCGGGCCAGGTAGTGCTTGCGTGGCATCCGGCCCGGCCGGACTTCCTGCTCGTCAAGCGCGCGGTCGGGCGCGTCGACGGGGGCTGGTGGCTGGCGTCGGACAACCCCGCGGCGGGCGCCGTGGACAGCAGCCGCTTCGGCCCGGTGCCCGGGGAGATGATCGTCGGCCGGGTGCTGGTCCGCTACTGGCCCTGGCGCCGCATCCGGTTCCGCCGATCTTTATCCCGAACGATGCTTCGCTGACTCTCCCTCTCCCCGGGCCCCGAGACAGAGTCAGTGCCCAGGGGTCGCGGGCACGTCGCCCATCCGCGCGGACTGCAGCTGGATCAGCCGCTGCATCTCCGCGCGCGGCAGGCTGGCCCACACCGCCCAGTAGTAGATGATCAGGCTGAAGCCGGCGACCACCAGCATGTCCCACCAGAACGGCAGGCGGCCGTTGTTGACCGGCGGCGCGCCCGAGCCGAACTGGCCGAACCAGGAGATGAGGCCCATGCCGATCAGGTAGGGCGCCAGCCACTGGGCGGACTTCCAGTCGAACGGCGGCCGTTCCTTGTCGAAGTACATCGAGATGCCGATCAGGATGTAGCCGATCACGATGCACGCCCCGAGCTTCCAGACCACGTTGAAGCCGGCCCAGTAGATGATCATGTTCGCGACGATGAAGCCGAGCGGCGCCAGCACGACGGCCCCTGGCACCCGGTAGGGCCGCGGCGCGTCGGGCAACTGCCTGCGGAACGCGCCGAGCGACAGCGGCGCGCCCGCGTACATGAGCACGCTGGCGCCGGTGACCAGCCCGACGAGCGCCTGCCAGCTCGGGAACGGCAGCAGGAAGAAGATGCCGAACACGAACGCCATGATCAGGCTGAACCAGGGAACGCCGTGCCTGTCGACCCACTGGAAGACCTGCGGGTAGTACCTGTTCCTCGCCAGGCCGTAGCCGATCCGGGAGGTAGAGGTCTGGTAGATCAGGCCGGTGCCGAACGGCGAGACGAACGCGTCGATGTGCAAGATGGTGGCCCAGACGCCCAGCCCGGCCAGGCCCGCCACCGCCGCGAACGGGTAGACGAGCACCGGGTCGCCGGCCGGAATGCCCTGGAAGCCATGAGTGAGCAGGCTGGCGGGGGTGGCGCCGATGAGCACGACCTGGGCCAGGCAGTAGATGACCGTGCCGAGCAGGATCGCGATGATGATCGCGCGCGGCAGGTTCTTCTGCGGGTTCTTGATCTCTCCCGCTAGCTGGTCCGCCTGTTCGAAGCCCAGGTAGGAGAACACGATGCCCGCGCCGGGGATGGCGCCGAACACCGCCTTGATGCCGAAGGGCATGAACCCGCCGCCGCCCGGGCTGAAGTTCCCGCCGTGGAACTTGAAGAAGAAGATGATGATGGTGATGACCGGGATCGCGACCTTCCACCATGTGATGCCGGCGTTGACGCGCGAGAACATCTTCACCGCCAGGAAGTTGATCGCGGTGAAGATGGCCGTCAGCACGATCGTCATCCCGAAGCCGAGCGTGGTGATGCGGCCGGTGGTCGGGTTGTAGATGCTGTGCCAGTAGTACTGGCCGTACTGCATCACCGCGTAGCACTCGACCGGCGCGACGGTGACCGCCTGCAGCCAGGAGAAGAACCCGAAAGAGATGCCCGCTACGCTGCCGTAAGCCAGGTGCGGGAATCGCGCCGTACCGCCGGCGACCGGGTACATGCCGCCGAGCTCGGCGTGCAGCAGGGCCAGGACGATCGCGCAGAAGCCGCCGATGAGCCAGCCGTAGATGGCCGCGGGCCCGGCGAGCACGGCGGCGCCCATCCCGGCGAACAGCCAGCCGGAGCCGATGATCGAGGTCTCGGACGCCCACGTGGCCCCGATGAGTCCCATCTCCCGGCGCAGGCCTACGTCCGCTGGCCTGGTAAGGCCCGCTCCCGCGGACCCGGTTTCAGCAGCCATGATCGAGCTCCTTTCCCGACCCTGGGGAACATGCCATCCGCCCTTGCGGGGGTTGGCCCTGCCGTAAGCGAGTGTGCCTGCCACACGAGTTGATCTAAGCCTCAGTTCTACCCAATTTTCACATCGAAACTACTCCCCGTCTATAGATGAGTTAATTCTGTAACCATCACCCCTTTCCCCCGGACAGGAAGAAGGCCCCGTCCTTGCGGACGGGGCCTTCGAAACGGGGTGCCGCGCGCCGGCTATTGCGACGGCACGTCTCCCATGCGCTCGGACTGGAGGGCGACGAGCTTGTCCACCTCGGTCCTGGGCAGCTTGGACCACTGCGCCCAGTAGAAGATGATCAGGCTGAACACCGCGACCACCAGCATGTCCCAGCCGAACGGGAGCCTGCCGGTGTTGATCGGCGGGGCGCCGGGCGGCGAGACCGCCGCGTCCGGGAACTGGCCCAGCCAGGAGATGATGCCCATCCCGATGAGGTAGAAAGGCAGCCACTGCGCGGACCTCCAGTCCAGCGGCGGCGGGTCGCCGTCGAAGACCTTCATGACGCCGGCCGTGTGCAGGATCCGGAACAGGGCGATGATCGCGTAACCGATGACAATGCAGATGCCGAGCTTCCAGATGACCGGGAAGCCCGCCCAGTAGATGATCATGTTGGCGACGATGAACGCCAGCGGGGAGAACCAGATGGCGCCGCGCACCCGGTAGGGCCGGGGCTGCTCGGGAAGCTGGCTGCGGAACGCCGACAGCGACAGCGGGGCGCCGGCGTACATCAGCACGCTCGCCCCGGTGACCAGGCCGACGAGCGACTGCCAGCTCGGGAACGGAAGCAGGAAGATGACGCCGAACGCGAACGAGGAGAGCAGGCTGATCCACGGCACGCCGCGGGAGTCGGTCCACTGCAGGAACCGCGGGTAGTACCTGTTCCTGGCCAGGCCGTAGCCGACCCGCGAGGTCGAGGTCTCGTAGATGATCGCGGTGCCCGCCGGGGAGATGAACGCGTCGAGGTGCAAGATGGTGGACAGCCACTTGCCCACGACGAGGGCCGCGATGGCGGCGAACGGGTAGGAGGCTACCGCGGTCGCGTTGGAGGAGAGGCTGTTCTTGGCGTCGGACGCGATCGTCCCGATGCCGGCGAACCCGTGGGCCAGCAGGTCGCTCGGAATGGCGCCGATGAGGACGATCTGCGCCAGGATGTAGACGAGGCAGCCGATCAGGGTCGCTATGATGATCGCCTTCGGCAGGTTCTTCTGCGGGTTCTTGACCTCGCCCGCGAGCTGGTCGGCCTGCTCGAAGCCGAGGTAGGAGAACACGATGCCGGCGCCGGGGATGGCGCCGAACAGCGCCTTGACGCCGAACGGCAGGAAACCGCCGTTGCCGTTGTCGCCCGCCACGCCGTGCGTGGTCCACTTGCCGGCGACGCCCGCGGTGAAGTTGCTGCTCTTGAAGTAGAAGAAGAACACGATGATGGTCAGCACCGGGACCAGCAGCTTCCACCACATGACGTAGTTGCTGACCTGGGCGAGCCACCTGACGGCCAGGAAGTTGATGAGCGTGAACAAGGCCATCAGCACCAGGGCCAGGACGAAGCCGAGGTCAGTGGTGAAGCCGCCGACGAAGATGTTCTGCCACTGGTTAGTGGGGTGCGCCGAGCTGTTGATGTAGTAGGACCCGTACTGGATGACCGCGTAGACCTCGATCGGCGCCACGGTGACGGCCTGCAGCCAGGAGAAGAAGCCGAATGACGTGCCCGCGACGCTGCCGAACGCCAGGTGGGGGAACCTGGCCGTGCCGCCCGCGACCGGGAACATCCCGCCAAGCTCGGCATGGATGAGCGCCAGGATGATCACACAGACGGCGCCGATGAGCCAGCCGTAGATCGCCGCGGCGCCACAGGCGGCGGCGGCGCCAAGCCCGGCGAACAGCCAGCCGGAACCAATGATCGACGTCGCCGACGACCAGGTGGCGCCGAGCAGCCCGACCTCTCGTCTCAGGCCAATGTCAGCCGGCCGGGCGACAGTTGCCCCGGTAGGCCCAGTGTCAGTTGCCATGATCGATGCTCTTTTCTCGATCGTGTTCTGTGGAGGTTCGCCCCCGCCCCTGACGTTCCGAAAGGCGAGTGAACGTGTCATATGAGCAGAGTGAGATCATCGTAGGGATGATCATCCCGAATGAGAAGCGTTGTGGTGGATTCGGTTTTATAACGCAGGTCAGCGCCTTACATGGGGTTGTAGGCGTAATAATCGCACATGGGCGACGTCACACGGTGATGTCATGGTAATTACCGGTGAGTTTCGGGTCGCCCTGGTTTATGCATGGACCCGGCGGGTATTACGAAGTGGCCGTGTGCTTGTGAAGGAATTCACGAGTCGCCCGGGACATAAGCCGCCTGGCTCGCGGTCAGGCCTTGGCCGGGCCTCGGTCAGGCTTCCTCGCCGCGCTTGCGGGCACGGAACGCGGTGACGTTCGCCCGGTTGGTGCACCGGTCGGAGCAGTATCGCCTGGTCCGGGCGGCGGAGGTGTCGATGAACACGCCCTGGCACGGCGCCGCCTGGCAGACGCCGAAACGCTCCATGCCAAGGTCGGCCAGGCGGACCGCGAGCCCCATCGCGGCGCCGGCGGCGTACTTGTCGGACACCGAACCGCTCTCGGTGTAGTGCACGTGCCAGGGCTGCCCGTCGTGCCCGGACAACTGCGGGTGCACGGGGTACTGGATGAGCAGTTCGTTGAGCCTGGCGGCGGCCTCGGCGCCGCTGCCCTGCGAGCAGGACACGAAGAACGACCGCAGTTCTTCCCTGATCTGGCGGAGCGCCTCGAGGTCGGCGCGCGTGATCCCGTGGTTCAGGTGCTCACGGTCGGCGACGAGCGCGCGCAGCCCGTCGAGCGTGCCGAGCATGTCGCCGCCTTCGTGCCCGAGGCTGTCGGTGTTCACGAGCCGTACCGCGAGTTCGGCATAGGAGGAAAGGTCCACTCGTGAGTCCTAGCAGCAAGGAAGAAGGGTGTAATGGGCTGGTGCCGGTACTGAGTATTACACAGATCGGCCCGCCGTGCCGGCACCACGCGGTCCGTGCCATAATGTACTGACGGGTAACCCCCGTACCTGGAGCGATCGCCTCGTCCGGGCAGGCATCACGGCCGCCGTATCCCCGTGGCCGCGCCTCCGCTGGCGCGATCAGTCATCTGCTACCACCGTGAGGGGTTACCGTGGCCGTTGCTTCTATTTCCCGTTCTCTTTCCCGTGACGACGATCCGGTCTTCGCCATGCACCGCGGCGGCAAGATCGAGGTCCTGCCCTCCGTCGAGGTGGCCGACCGCGCCGCGCTCGCCATGGCCTACACGCCAGGCGTCGCGCGTGTCTGCAGCGCCATCGCCGACCGGCCCGAACTCGCCAGCGAGTACACCTGGACCGGCAACACCGTGGCCGTGGTGAGTGACGGCACGGCCGTGCTCGGCCTCGGCGACATCGGGCCGGCGGCGGCCATGCCCGTGATGGAGGGCAAGGCGCTGCTGTTCAGGCGCTTCGCCGGCATCAACGCGGTGCCGGTGTGCATCGCCTGCACGGACGTGGACGAGGTGGTCCGTACGGTCGCCGCGCTGGCGCCGAGTTTCGGCGGCATCAACCTGGAGGACATCTCGGCGCCGCGCTGCTTCGAGATCGAGGACCGGCTGCGTGCCATGCTGGACATCCCGGTCTTCCATGACGACCAGCACGGGACGGCCATCGTCACGCTGGCCGCGCTGCGCGGCGCCGCCCGGGTGGTCGGCAAGGAACTCAGCGACCTGCGCGTCGTGGTGTGCGGCGCCGGCGCGTCCGGGATCGCCGTCTCGAAGATCCTGCTGAGCGCCGGCGTCGGCGACATCGCCGTGGCGGACAGCAAGGGGCTCATCTACCGCGGCAGGGAAGGGCTCAACCCGGTGAAAGAGGCGCTGGCCAAGGTGACCAACCGCGGCGGCCTCGCGGGTTCGCCCGAGTCCGCGCTGCGCGACGCCGACGTGTTCATCGGGCTGTCCGGGGCCGCGCTGCCCGAGGAGGCCATCGCCCGCATGGCACCAGGCGCGATCGCGTTCCTGCTGTCCAACCCGGACCCGGAGATCCACCCGGACATCGCCCGCAGGCACGCGGCAGTGGTGGCCACCGGCCGCAGCGACTTCCCGAACCAGATCAACAACTCGCTGGCCTTCCCCGGCGTGTTCCGAGCCGCCCTCGACGTCCGGGCGAGCACCGTGACCGAGGCCATGAAGCTGGCCGCCGCCGCCGCCATCGCCGCCCTGGTCGGCGACGACGCGGCGCCCGATTACATCATCCCGGGCCAGTTCGACGAGCGGGTCGCCCCCGCGGTGGCCGCCGCGGTGGCCGCCGCGGCCCGCGCCGGCGGCGTCGCCCGCCGCTAGCCCTCGCGAACGGAAGGCGGGCACCA
>DAHVAN010000466.1 GCA_027314595.1 Actinomycetota bacterium
CGGCGACCCCCGCGACGAGCTCACCGAGAAGATCACCCTCGCCAGCCGCCTCCCCCCGGCCGACAAAGCCGCCATCGCCCACATCATCGACGGCCTGCTCGCCAACAGCCGCATCCGCGCCGCCCTCGACCAAGCCCGCTAGCCAGCGCCCCGGCCAGCCCGCGCCACGCGGCGCGAGCACGCGGCACGCGGCACGCGGCACGCGGCACGCGAGCATCGGCGCGGCCAGCCTCACGCCGCAGCCCGTACCAGCCGGCACGCGCGAACCACCACGCGGCCGCCACCAGGCGAACCGGAGTTGCCGAAAGAATCGGCACCGGCCAGCCCTGGCCGCGCACCCCATGATCATCTTTGATGCATAGGTGTGTGGTGAGAACGGCGACAGCAAGAAACGGGCGAAACGGGCAGGCGGATGGGCGAGCAGGTAGGCAAGAGCCGACAGATGGCGGCGGGAAGCCAGCACGACGACCGCGGAGACAGCGAATTTGGCGCGACGCAGGAGACCGCACCAGCGCACGCTGATCACGCGAACCGCGCGCAGCTTGGCGCCGGCCCGCGCGACCATCAGCACGAACGCGCGGCGCACCACATCATCACGCCCGCGGCAGGCGCGACCCGGCGCTGGCACGAGCCGAGCCAGTTCAGACCTGCAGCAATGACTGGTCAGGCCAGACATCCTCGTAGCCAGTAGCGACCAGGAACCGCCACCCCGGAGGCAGAGCCAGGTAAGGGATAGCCGCAGGGCACCACTCGGCAAGGTGCTCCACATGCAGCGGAACGAAGAAGCCTGGATCATCGGACAACTGCTCCCCGGCCCAGATATACCAGCCTGACGTGTCGCCCTCCGGCTTGTGGGGCAGGCCGTTCACCGGCATAAGACCATCAAGAACATTCCTTGCAATGCCGACTTTTTGCTCAGGAAGGACTCCTGACGGCTCAACTCCAAACCGGGCGCAGACGGCAGCCTGCTCAGCCGTCACCGAGATAGCCATCAGAATCCCCATACCCTTCGCATCGCCTGTGAGAACTGCGACATCCACCAGCCCTGGCTGGCAGAGCAAGTCGGTTACTCCGCGGGCAGGGCAGCGAGGGTCCCGGTAGGACGAATAGGCACTCTAATTCCCATCGGCCGCCAGGAGGCCCTCGTTGCGCGCCTGTTCTTCCATGCCCGCGCCCGCCGCCGGGACGGCGGTGCTCGCCGAGGCGGACAGGATCATCCGGGCGGAGCACGACCGGGAACTGGCGGGGGCCGGCGGAAGGCCCTGCAGGAGGAAAGGCAGCGCCTGGCCCGGGAGGAACGGGAACGGAAGGCCGCCGGGCAGCGGGAACGGGACGAGCAGGCACGGCGGGCGGCGGACGGGCAGCGCCGGGCGATGCTGGACCTGGTCCGGGAACGGGGGGCGGCCTGCGGGAGCGTGATGGCCGCCGTCTTCGCGCTCGTCCCCGATCCCCGCGGCCCGCGCGGCGTCCGGCATTCCCTGGCCTCGATCCTGGCCCTGGTCACGATGGCGCTGGCCGGCAAGAACGACACCATGGCCGAGATCATCTCCTGGATCGCGGGCGCGGGCCCGGAGGAACTGGCCGCTGCCGGCGCCCGGCTCCTCCCGGACGGCACCCGC
>DAHVAN010000467.1 GCA_027314595.1 Actinomycetota bacterium
GACGCGAAGATCTTCACGATCTTCGAAGGGACGAGCGAGATCCAGCGGATGATCATCGGCAGGGCGGTGACCGGGCTGGACGTGCGGTAGCGTTGAACTGCGGATATAGCGGATACTATGCCGCGGCTTGGGCCGTCCCGCCGACGAGCGGGGTGGCCCTTCCTGCTGTCCGGTTTACCCGAATCATGCGGGTTATTTCCCGTCGTTTCCCGGCCCCGTGCTGGATCCGTGCTGATACCTCTGGGGCTAGGGTCTAGACGAATCGTGAAATTGGTGTAGACCAATTGGTATAGTTTCGGGCTGCTCCGGGGTGTCGGCACGGTCGCTGGCGGTGAAAATGCTCCAGATGAACCTGGCTTCAGCCTTCGATGGCCGCGCGGTACCGGTCGCGCATGGTGATGATCCATTGTCGGCGTTCGGAGACCAGCAGGCTGGGCGGGACCGGCCGGATGACCGAGTAGTTGTCGGAGACCTGCAGGCCCGCCGCCCGGATGACCTGGTATCCGCGCTGGGAGACCGTTGATCCCGTGATGCCGAAGAATCCGGTCAGGTCCTTGACCTTCAGGTCGCCCGGCCTGGTGCCGAACCGGTGGTTGCCGCGGCCGATCACCCAGCAGACCGCCGCCGCGACCAGTTCGGGCCTGGCCGACGCCAGGGAGGTGCCGGGGATACCTGGTGCGGCCCGGGCCAGCAGGCGGCGGCAGGCCGTCCGGTATTCGAGGCCGAGCAGTTCATCGGCACCCTGGTCGCACTGGTCCAGCACCGCGGCGACCTGGGCGCGTATGTCAGCCGGAACGCTGTCCCAGGCGAACCCCTCACCGGGGAGAGGGGCGTTGTCGAGCGAGTCCAGCACGTCGTAGCCGCCCGCCTCCTCGGCCAGGTCGTCCAGCAGATGCTGCTGGGCCGTGACCAGGGGATCCGGTTCGTCGATGAGGCCCATCGCGGTGAGCAGCGCTTGCGGTCCCCGCAGTCGCGGTGAACGGATGGCCCGCTGGTAACCCGGCTCGTGGTGATCGACGGCGGCCAGCGTCTCCCGCGTCAGCGACGGGTCGATGCCGCGCTCGCCGTGACAGAACCGGATGAATTCCCGCAGCAGCGCGGGTGCCTTGCCCAGGAATGACGCGTCCCCCGCGATCGTGCGGGGGATCCAGTCCTCCAGCAGGATCTCGACGGCTACCGGGGACCAACGCAGCGGGTCGCCGGGCCCGGAGTCGGTGCCGAACCGCAGAAACTCGCCCAGTAGCTCACGGTGGTCCTGGTCGTCGAGCCCGCGCCCGAACGGCGAGACGAAGAAACGGTTCGTGAGCGTGCGCAGCGCTGCCTTACTCCACTCCGGCCGGATATGGCCGGTCCCGCCCTCTGGCAGCAGGCTCAGCAGCCACTCGGTCAGCGGGCGGGAAGCCGGCCAGGTTTCGGTCTCCAGCGGCGGGAACAGACGGGCGGCATTCTCTATGGCCTGGGAGATCCGGGCCCGTGCTTCCGCCAGGGGAATATCGTCGTAGTGCACCCCCAGGTCGCCTGCTGCCTGGCCGGCGGCCGCTTCCCGCAGCCGGCGGACAACCTCATCGACGTCGGCTGGCGCCGGGAAGCCGTCCTTGACTACTGTGCCGAGATTGTGGTCGATGTAGATGACCATGGTCAGGTCGTGGCCCGGCAGCCGGGCGTTCAGCATCACGTTGTCTCCGTCGCCGAGCACGTGGGTGCTCTCCACCGCCCGGTCAACCGACGTCTGGTCAAGCCGGGCGAGCCAGCCTGGCACCTCGTGCGGGCTGGCCTTGAACGCCTGCCGTGCCCTTGCCCGGCCGAGCTCATCGGGACCGAGCACGGCGAGAGCGGCGAGCAGGGCTGCGGTCTCCGGGAGCTCGACATCGGCGAAGGACCCTACGAGTTCCGGCAACGTGACGACTGGCTGCCGGCTGGCGTGCTCGAACGGGTTCTCGGCCCGCGGGTCGAGGGCGGCGACCAGGGTGCTCACGTACGCGAGGAAGTCAAGCGGTTCGCCCGTGGCCAGCTTCTGGCGTACGTCCGTCATCAGGTCCCCCGGGTCCCGGTGCCGTGTGTGCTGCGCCGGACGCTTCGAACTCCCGGTCTTCCGCTTTCCCCATCGTCCGGTCTTCGCCATGACGGCAACCTACCTGACCTGGCCCCAGCGGCGTGAACCGCGAAGTCCGGCACACCGGGCACGACGCGTCAGGGCAGGCCGGGGCCGGGGTGGCTGGCCAGGTACCGGTCGGCGGCGGCCTCATCGATGAGCGACTGCTCAGCCAGCCATTCGACGGCGCGGCGCAGGGCGCGGATGTCGCGGAACTCGTACCAGACCGGCAGCAGGTCCGGGTATTCCTCGTGGAGTTCGTCCTTGAACCGGCGGAAGGCGCCTTTGCCGCGGATGGCGCGCTCCAGCCTGCGGCCGACCTGCTCATCGGAGATGCCGTCGGCGAAGTCCGCCATGTCCTGGTACCAGACCCAGGACGGCAGCGGGTGGATGCCGATCAGCTCCCGCTCTTCGAGCAGTTCGTCGAGGTCGATCGGGGTGTTGCCGTCGATCCCGGTGTCAGCCGACCAGTAGACCGTCTCGCCGGTCTGCGGGTCGATCAGCATGAGATGCTCGTAGCCGCCGAACTGGTCGGCCAGCGCGTCCGCGATGTCTCCCAGATCGAGGTTGTCCAGGTCCAGCACGGGTCCAGGGTACCGGCCGAACCTGCTGGACGGCGCGACGCCGGAGGAGTCGGCGGCGCGGATCCTGGGGACGGCGGCCGC
This sequence comes from Actinomycetota bacterium, assembly GCA_027314595.1. Taxonomy (GTDB): domain Bacteria; phylum Actinomycetota; class Actinomycetes; order Streptosporangiales; family Streptosporangiaceae; genus Trebonia. The sequence continues at coordinate 2,758 of DAHVAN010000467.1, forward strand.
GGTTACTCCAGCCGGGGCAGTCCTGCCCTGTCGAACCGTTCCATCAACGATGGCCGCTTCGCGTACCGTGTCCGCAGCTCGCGTACCCGCGCCGTGAACGCCGCGGTGTCATCCTGGCGCCGCGCGATCTCGTGCAGGTCCTTCAGGAGCTGTGTCGCCTGGTCGTATTCTTTCGGCTTGGAGAACATGGTCAGCTTCTCCACCTGCTGCCACGCCTCGTCCTTGCTCCCCGACAGTTTCTCCAGGCGGCGCTCGTAGGCGTCGGCCTGCTCCGCCGCCCGCCGTGCCCTGGCTTCTTCCCGCGCTCGCGCCTTGGCGGCCTCCCGATCGGCCCGCCGGGCCTCCGCCCCCGCCAGCAGCTCGCCTGCGGTCCGCCCCGTGCTGGCAGCCGCCATGTCCGGTGGCCGGGACTCCCGCCGGAACCGCTGGGCCAGGAGCGCCTCCACCTGGGCTCCCTCTCCTTCGGCGACCATGGTGAGGAACTTGTCCTTCTCGCTGGTCGGCAGTGCCATGACCCAGTCCGCGATCCCGGCATCGCTGACCGGCGCCAGCGGGCCGCTGGCCTCCGCCGCGGCGGCGATCAGGTCGTCGTCGATCTTCAGGAATTTCGCGACGCTGGCCAGCGGGTCACTCAGATCTTTCAGCCCCGCCGGAACCGGCGGCTCGACATTGTCCTCCAGGTTCTCGTCGTCGTCATCCTCGTCGAAGCCGCCCAGCTGGACCGTGAGCAGCCACCCCAGGTAGAGCAGCCGCGTATCCCCAGCGGCCAGCTCGCCGCGGGCCGCAAGCAGCGGGTCGAGCAGCCCGTCACCCTCGATCCAGTCGTCGCCCTCGTCGTCGTCCCAGCGGAACCGGAGGATCACGTGCTCGTCGGTCTCGGTCACCCAGGCCCGGCACTCCTCATCGCAGTACCGGCGCGCGATGTGCGCGTCCAGAAGTGCCCGGGGGAGCCGGAACGCCAGTTCCCGCGTCCCCCAGTTCGCCGCGTACAGGTAGGCGTCGAAGTACTCCTCCAGCAGCCGCCCAGGGTCCCCGCGGAAGTCCCCGTACGAGTACTCGTTGGTGAACCGCGTCGCCGAGATCTCCGCCCGGCTGGACAGCGACCGCAGCTGCTTCTGCTGCTCAGATGTCAGCCGTCTGTCCAGCGCCCGGAACTCGTAGTACTGGTACTCGCTCACGCGATGCTCTCTCTGTCAGCTCAGGGAGCGACGTCCCACTCATGGGCGAGCCATTTCAGGTCCGAGTCGGCTTGGCTC
>DAHVAN010000469.1 GCA_027314595.1 Actinomycetota bacterium
CGGGACCCGGGGGCCCCGGGGGCCCCGGGGGCCCCGGGGGCCCGGGCCCCGGGCAATTGCTCACTGGTGGCCGCCGGGCTCACCGCCTTCCCCGTTACTCGCCGCACCGCCCCGCCGCCGCCGCGTTGCAAGCACGCTACCACCCGGCAGTGAAAACCGAAGGTGCATGGTGCTGCGGGTAAAGGAAGGCCACGACATCGACGCGGCCGCCAGCTCATCTGCCGGCGCTCGGGCACCTGACCGGGTTCGCACCCGGCATCATCGACAGCGCGCCGTCCGGCCCGCCCATAGATTCGGTCACCGCGTTCTCATCGGCCAGCATGGTGATCACGATCCCCGCGCCGCGCGCGGCGTCCGCCGCGGACGATGACGGTCCGCGGACGCCGTCACCACCGGTACCAGCGGCCTCTCGACGCTCCCTCGCCGACGCGCAGCGCGAAGCCGAGCAACCAGATGACAAGGACGACGAGCGCTATCCACCACAGGACATGAATGGCGAACCCTAGCCCGCCGAGTATCAGCGCCAGTAGCAGGACTAGCAGGATGATGCCCATGAGATGTCCCTCCTTCCGTTCGGGGCGCCCGGAGGCCATCGCCGATGCCCCCCGGGTTAACAGCGCGCAGCTACCCCCGCGCCGGCGATCCATGCCAACCGGGCGCGTGCCGGACTGATCCTCACCCGGTCCGGAGAGCACCCGAGGCCGTTGCGACCCAGATCTGACGCCCTCCTGAACCGCGCCGCACGCGCTGAGACGGGCGATCCTTGGGGCCCCCTCCTTGGCGAGAGGGGGAGACTGGAGCGGATACGCTCTGATATTCGAATCATATCACAGTCGGAAACAAGAAACCGCCACTACGAGCTATTATGAAGACTTCATGCACCTAACCTTCCGGCCGGACAGAGGTCAGGCGGTTCTCCGCTAGCTAGGACGGCGACGGTGGCGGAGGCGCTTTCCGAGCGGCTCACTTCGGGTGGCTGAGCGAGACCTTCTCGGCTACCGGGGCGGCCAGTTCCGCCTGCCTGGCCAGCTTCGCCTGCACGGTCGGCTCCGCCTGCGGGGCGCGCCCGGCCGCAAGCGCGGGTGCGCTCGCAGGCACAGGCTCAGGTGCGTCCGTCATCGCCGGCACAGGCGCGCCCGTCATCGCCGGCACAGGCGCGGCCCCGGGCACAGGCGCGGCCCCCGCCCCGGGAGCCGGGTCGGGCGCGGGCGCCGCCATGCCACCAGGGGGGACGCGCGGCTGCGGACCGGACAGCCGCCACGCCTCGCGGACGATCACCTGCAGCGCGCCGGCGGCCGGGATCGCGAGCAGCGCGGCGACGAACCCGCCGAACAGACCGCCAATCCACGAGCCGACCGACGCCCCGACGAGCACCGAGATAAGCACGAGCAGCGGGCTAATGCGCACCGTCTTGCTCATGATGATCGGGTTGAGCATGTGGTTCTCGAGCTGGGTGTAGACGAGGAACACGATCAGCGTCACCACGCCCGCCGTCACTGACTGGCCGAAGGCGAACAGCACCGTCGGGATGCCCGCGAGCGCGCCCCCGATCATCGGCAGGAAGTCGACGAGGGCCACCCACAGCGCCCACAGCACCGGGAACGGAACCCCGAGCGTGAGCAGCGTGACGAAGACCACCATGCCGCAGATGAGCGATGTCAGGAAGTTGCCGAGCATGTACCCGACCACCGCGCGGTTCACCTCGGAGGCTATCGTGCTGACCTCCGACGACTGGCCGGTGCCGAGCAGGCCGAGGAAGCCGCGGCGCAGCTTCGGCCCCTCGAGCAGCAGGAGCAGCACGAGGATGAAGATCGTGGTCAGCTCCACCACGAGCGACAGCGCGCCCTTGCCGACCGTCAGCGCGGGCTTGCTCAGGCCCTGCGCGAACGTCACGAGTTTGGGCGCGTTGTCCGTCACCCATTTCTGGACGTGGTACTTGTGCACCAGGCTGCCGATCCAGCCTGTGCCGTGCTCCGCGCTCGCTACGTAGGACGGGAGCTGATCCGCCAGGTGCGTGATCGCGTTCACCAGCGGGTAGCCGAACAAGACGGCCAGCCCGAGGAACATCAGCAGTCCCACGAGCGTCACCAGGGCGACGGCGAGCCCGCGGCGCCTCACCACATAGCGTTGCAGGACGAGCACGAGCGGGTTCAGGATCAGCGCGATGAACCCGGCCACGATCAGCAGCAGGATCACGTCGCGCAGCCGGTAGATCAGCTTGCCCGACAGGTAGAAGAACGCGACGACCAGGACCGCGACGATGATCGTCCGCAGCGGGACGCCACTGCGGTCGGCGGCCTTCCACAGCCTCGCCATCCGGACCCCGGCGGGCCGCTCGCGTTCTTCGCTCACGCGTACAGCATGTCAGGTTCCTGAGCCTCTTCGGGCCACCCGGGGAGATTGACGTGCTCACCCGGCTCCGATGGTGGCGGTGACGACCAGCAGCAGCACGGCCGTCGCGAACAGCCCGTGCGCCGCCAGCCGCGCAGGCCGGCGCCCGCTCCGCAGGTCCAGGCTGGCTGTCCGGCGGCCGCGGGCCCGGCAGCCCGAGCAGCAGCACGCCCATGCCGGGCCCGGCGACGGGCCCGAGCATCACTACCGTCGTCCACGCGAGTGCGGTCCACCCGGCCGGCCCGGAAGCAGGTCAGCACGGAAGCAGGCCGTAGGCCTGCTTCGCGCTGAGGACGCGCATCGCCGCGGAGTCGACCAGGGCAGCGAAGGACGGGTCCGCGGCGGCCTTCGCCAGGACCGCGGAGGCCATCGCCTCCGCCGGGGCGAGCGTCTGCGACGTGACCATGTCACCGCCCGCGGACAGGAAGTCAATCGCCCGCTGCGCCGTGGGGACCGAGGCCACCGCGGCGGCCTGGCCGAGGTCGTCGGACATGATCACGCCGCCGAAGCCGAGCTTGGCGCGGAGCAGTCCCATCATGATCGGCGAGAACACCGCGAGCCGGTTCGGGTCGATCTTCGTGTAGGTGGCGAGCGCGACCATCACGAACGGCGCCCCAGCGGTGATCGCGTCGCGGAACGACCCGAGGTACGGGTCGTCGGGCGTCGTGACGGAGTCCACCACGCCCGAGGTGAAGTCGGTGTTGCCCATCACCCGGCCGAGCCCGGGGAAGTGCTTGGCGGTCGTCGCGATCCCGGCCGCGGCCATTCCCGTGATGAACGCCGCGCCGTGCGTGCCGTTCGTCGTCGGGTCGAAGCCGAACTCGCGGTCAAGCTGCCCGATCGGCGCGTTCGTGCTCGCGGTGCCCGGCGGCACCACGTCCATCACCGGCGCAAGGTCGAGGTTCACCCCGGCCGCCCGCAGTTGATCGCCCCACTGCTGCGCCTGCTGGCGCAGCGTGGTCACCGGCCACGAGCCCTGCGTCAGCGCGGACGGCATCACAGAAAAACCCGGGCCGGTCAGCGCCTGGATCTGGCCGCCCTCCTGGTTGGCGGCGACGAAGAAGCGCGCTCCGCCGGTGATCGCCGGCGTAGCCAGCGACTGCATGTGCGCGGTCGCGGCGGCCAGCGCCGAGACTCCCTCGGACGTGTCCGCCCCGAGCAGCAGCGACCCGAAGTGGTACTGCTCGAGCGCGGCCGTCGTCACCGGCCCCGCCACGTCCTGGGACAGGCCGACGAGGAACAGCTGGCCGACCCGCTGCGCCAGCGTCATGCGCCCGTACACCTCGGTGACGCAGGCCGCCGACGGCGCCGCCACAGTGGGCCCGGGAACCGGGGGCCGCGCGCCCGGCTTGGCGCTGGCGCTGGTCGCCGACGGGTTCGGGACCGCCGCCGAACCGGACAGGCTGGTGCCCGCGGTGTTCGTGCCGCAGCCCGCGACAGCCGCGGAGGCCAAGGCAGCCGCGCATGTCAAGACCGCCCGTAGGCACCATCGACTCCGGTCCGCGGCCACCTGTCGACTTTAGTGCCAATCTCAGGCATCCGCGGCCGTTCATCGCGGGAAGCGCGCTTGCCTGTGCCCGAGGTATTGAAGAACATTTATCCCGAACGAACGGTGGCGACTCCCGGCCGCCCCGTGCCCGACAGGAGGAGCGAGGATGCGCTTCGGGGTCTTCGACCACAACGACGCGTCGGGCAGGCCGCCCGCACAGCAGATCGGCGAGCGGCTCGAGCTGATCGAGGCATACGAGCGGCTCGGCTACCGCGGCTACCACATGGCCGAACACCACGGCACCCCGCTCGGCATCACCCCGTCCCCGCACCTGATGCTCGCCGCCGCGTCCCAGCGCACGTCGGTGCTCCGGCTCGGGACGCTGATCTCGATCCTGCCGCTGTACCACCCGATGCGCGTCATCGAGGAGGCCTGCCTGCTCGACCAGCTGACCGGGGGGCGGCTCGACCTCGGCGTGGGGCGCGGCATCTCGCCGATCGAGACCTCGTTCCACGGCGTGCCGGGCGACCAGGCGCAGGACCGGTTCGACGAGGCGTTCGAGATCGTCCGGACCGGGCTGACCTCCGGCTCGGTCGACTTCCACGGGAAGTACTACCAGATCGAGGGCGCGCCGGTGGTGACCAGGCCAGTGCAGCGACCGCACCCGCCGCTGTGGTACGGGACGCGGACGCTGGAACGGGCGCTGTGGTGCGCCCGGCTGACCATGCCGATGATGGCGCTCGTCCCCTCCGAGCGGGTCCGGCCGCTGACCGACGCCTACAAGGCCGAATGGGCCTCGCTCGGGCGCGACGAGGCGGACCTGCCGCCGCTCGGCATCACGAGGAGCATCGTCGTGGCCGACACGAACGAGGCAGCGATGGCGATCGCCAACCGCGCGTTCGTCCGCTTCAGGGAGAACTTCGAGCTGCTCTGGAACAAGTTCGGCGTGCCGCTGCCGCCGGTCCTGTCCGCTGACACGTTCGAGGGCATCTGCGCCACCGGCCACTTCTACGCCGGCGACCCGGCGGGCGCCCGCGCCTGGGTCGCCCGCCACCGGGACGCCGGCGGGATCAGCTACATGGCGCTCGAACTGTGCTTCGGCGACATGACGATGGCCGAGACCATGCGGTCCGCGGAACTGTTCGCCACCGAGGTCATGCCCGCGTTCACCCAACCGGCCTGACGCCGGCCGCGTGCCGGCGGGCCAGGGCCTGGTAGACCTGCGGGTTGGTGTCCACCCACCGCTTCGCCCCCGGCGTGAGCTTGCCGATGACCCGGGCCGGGACCCCCGCGGCGAGCATGCCGTCGGGGATCTCCGCCCCTGGCTGCACCGTCGAGCCCGCCGCGACCAGGGCACGGCTGCCGACGACCGCCCCGTCGAGCACGGTGGCGCCGTTGCCGATGAGCGCCTCGGCGCCGACGACCGCGCCGTGCACCACGCACAGGTGCCCGACCGTCGCTCCCTCGCCGATCTCGGTCACCGGGTCCGCTCCCCCGTGCAGGACCGAGCCGTCCTGGATGTTGGCTCCCCGCCGCACGATGATCGTCCCGAAGTCGGCGCGCAGCACCGCCCCGTACCAGACGGACGCCCCGGCCTCCACGCGCACGTCCCCGACCAGGGTGGCCGTGGGCGCGATCCACGCCTGCGGGCTGACTTGCGGCTCGTGATCCTCAAACGCGAACAATGGCATCCGCCAATAGTGCACGAGCGGCGCGGCTCAGGAGAGGCCGGCGTCGTGCCGGATCCGGCCGGCGACGGTGGTCGCGATGACGGCCAGGCCGGCGATGCGGTCCGGGCAACGATGCTCACCTGCATCCCTGGTCGCACGCAGCCCGCAGGTGGCAGCGGCCACAGACGCCGGTGCCCGCCTATTGGGCCGGATGCGCGGCTGCCCCGGTCTTATCGGGCCAGATGCGCGAATGCCCCGGTTAGCGGCGATCACGGGCCGGGCAGGTCCCGCCCTGGCACCCTGGGCGGGACCGTGACGGCTCAGCGGCAGCCGCAGCAGGAGCAGCACTCGCAGGTCTGGTCATCGCAGCACGAGCACATCCCGGTCACCTCCTCCCGGTCCTTCCAGATCGGGCGCGCACCAGGTTCCTGGCGCGGGATCGGGGCAGCCGGAGCCGGTGATCGCCGTCGGTGCGGCGCGGCTGCGGGAGCAGGCCTGAGCGCTCGTAGTAGCGGATGGTGTCCGGGCGGACGCCGGCCCGCGACGCCAGCTGCCCCACGGACAGCGGCCCGGAGGCGGGCGGCCCGGAGGCGGGCGGGCGGGCAGCAGGCGGCCCGCACGGCTCCGGCCCGGCGACGTGGTCGATCGTCATAGCTTCGACGCTAATCCCTGGACCGCGGTCCAGGTTCAAGGGCGGGGGCCGGGGAAATTTCTATACGAAGCGTGGCATGTCATCCTATTAGAGTGACGCATCTGCCTTGAGGGGATGGTAGGTTGCCACTTGTCAGGGATGACCGTCTTGCTCACTGATGTGCAGCGGGTCCTGAAGACCTGATCCCCGGGGGTGCCGCCGATGTCCTGGTCCCAAGACCCAGTGCTGCGAGTCAGCGTCGTCCGTGACGGCGCCGCCAGTGCCATTGTCCGGCTGGCCGGCGAGATGGACTTCACCTCGGTGGAGGCCGCCCGCCGTGCCGTGGCGGAACTGCAGGCCGGCACTCGCCGGGTCGTCCTGGACCTGAGCCGGGTCACCTACTGCGACGCGGCCGGGATACGGTTCCTGCTCGCGGCCCGCAGGCGGGCCAGCGAGGCGGGCACGGACCTGACCGTGCGTCATCCGCACCGGTCCGTGTCCCGGGTGCTCGACCTGACCGGCACCCTGGACCTGGTCTGCCCGGACACCGCCGGCGCCGGCGCCCGCGTGCCCGCTCCCGGCGCCGCCGCGGCCTCCGCCTGCAGGGAGGCTGTCGCCGAGGCCATCGGGGTCACCGGCGCGGACATGGGCAACGCCCAGCTCGTGGACCCCGCCACCGGGGCGTTGCGGATCGTGGCACAGCAGGGGTTCGACCGCGATTTCCTGAATTTCTTCGAGATCGTCCATGACGAGGAGTCGGCCTGCGGCACCGCCCTGGCGGCGGGCAAGCCGGTCTGGGTTCCCGAGGTCGCCAGGTCGCCCATCTTCGCCGGAACACCGGCCATGGACGCCATGCTCGACGCCGGATCCCGGGCCGTCGCGTCCGTGCCGGTGCGGGCGGAGGACGGTCACGTGATGGCCATGATCTCCGTGCACTGCCATCAGCCCGCGGCCTGGACCGGGCAGCAACGGCAGCAGCTTGCCGCGGTGGCCGCGCAAACCGGGCGGATGCTGTCCGTCCCAGGGCGAGTGCGCGTGCCGCCGGCCCCGTGGCCGCCGGCCCGGTAGCCGCGGTCGCGGGCGGGCGATGCCGGGCGTGATGGCGGGTACCGCGCGCGGCCCGCGGGAGTTAGGCTGCCCGCAGAGGCCAGATGAGCGTCGCAGTGCAGGCGTGGCGGCCGGAAGACGCGGTGACGGGCCTTCTCGGCGGCCGCGACAGTCATCGGGTCGGGACCGTCGAACAGCGCCGGTTCCCGATCGGCACCGGCGTGCCCGGACTGAACCTGAGCTTCTCGCGGGACACGGTCGCGGACGGGTTCTTCTCGCCGCGGCACCGGCACTGCTGGGACCAGCTCCGGTTCGTGCTCGACGGGTCGCTGAGCATCGGGGAGAACGGCCTTGAGCCCGGTGACTGCGGCTACTTCCCCGAAGCGGTGGAGTACGGGCCGCAGCGGCAGCGGGGCGCGGCGACGGTGCTGGTGCTGCAGTTCACCGGCGCCGGCGGGCTGTACTACCCGACCGCCGGCGAGCTCGCGGCCGCGCGGGACAAGCTCCGCGCGGCCGGCGGGACGTTCGAGGGCGGCAGGTACCACGGCCGCGCGCCGGACGGGAGCCCCATCGACCAGGACGGCTACGAGGCGCTGTGGGAGGCGCACACGGGGTGCAAGCTCGTCTACGCCGAGCCGCGCTACGGCGACGTCGTCGTCATGCGGTCGGGGGCGTACGAGTGGCTGGCCAACCCGCGCCACCCGGGCATCGACGTCACGCCGCTCGGCTGCTTCACCGAGCACTTGACGGCGGTCGCGCTGGTCCGGCTCGCGCCCGGCGCGCACCTGGCCGACAGGAAGCTCGGCGCGCCGCAGGTCCGCTACGTGCTGACCGGGACGGTCGGCTGCGGGGAAAGGGAGTACCCGCCGGGCAGCTGCCTGTGGATGCCCGCCGGGGTGCCCGTTCCGCCGGTGGGCAGCGTCACCGGCGCGGAGCTTTTCACGGTCAGCCTGCCGCGCTACGCGCCGTAGGCGCTAGCCGCGCGCCGCCAGGCCGCGGATGATCGTGTCGATGCGGGCGCCGCAGGTGGCCTCGGGGTCCGGGGTGAGTACGCTCCAGATCTGCTGCGCCGCCTCCACCGGGTCCGGCGCGGCGATCACGCCGGCCGCGGTCGCGCTGGCCTTCCTGCCCGCGGGCTCGCGGCCGCGCACCCCTGACCGTCGTGCCGCCAGGCGCCGAACGGACCGGGCCGGCTCGGCGGAACCCCCGGTTACCGCTAGCCAGCGGCAGGCGCACAGGGTATAGCTAACCGTATGGCGCCAGAACCCGAGCCCGGGCACAGCGAATGGGTCAGGCGGTTGCGCGAGCGCGCCCGGCAGGACGCCGAGGAACTCGTGCCGCGCCCGGCGTTCACGGTGCTCGGGCTTTCCGCGCCGCCGCTGCGGCCGGCGGCGCTCGCACACGCGCATCGGGTGAACGAGGTGTGGGAGTCGGTCACCATCGTCTACGGCGAATGGACCGCGCCGGCCGGCCCGCGCGTGACGGTCACGACCGCGGCGGGGCCGTCCCGCGCCGCGCGCGAGTGGGCGCCCGAGTCATCCCAGGCATCCCAGGCATCCCAGGCATCCCAGGCGCCCCGGGCCGGTGAAGCGCAGCCCGGCACGGCGCGGGACTGGCCGGTCCGCGCCGGCCTTGAAGCCGAACTGCTCCGCGCGATCGACTCCGACCGCACCCGGCTCGCCCAGTTCTCCGGGGCCGACGAGGAGGAGCCGGCGCAGCCGCCGCGGTACACGCGGGAGCGGCTGCCGGCCGGGGAGGCTGTCCTCTGCCGGCACGGGGACCTGTGGGCGGCGCGACTGCTCGACGACGTGGGCGCGGCCGGCGGCGGGGTCAGCGGCACGGCCGGCGGCGGGGTCAGCGGCGGGGTCAGCGTGACGATCACCGGGCGCGGCATCGATCCGGGGTCCGTGCGGATCGGGCCGGCCGGCGATCTGCGGCCCTACCTGCAGGAGCGGAACGAGATCCTCGGCGAGTTCGCCGAGCTCCGCCGGAACGTCCCGCCGCCCGTCCTCGACCCCGCCGAAGGCGTCGCGGCGCTGCGCGCGCTCGCGGAGCACGCGCTCGAGTCCAGCGCCCGGATCAGGGCGGCCGTGCGGGCCGGGCGCGTGCCCAGGCACCCAGCCGACTGGGGCCGGATATACGGCGCGCTGTGGCGGCGCGCGGTCCGCGAGCAGCAGCGCGCCGCCGGGACCGGCAGGCGCGCCGCCGACGACATGGTGACGCTCGTCATCAACCATCTCGGCCACCTGGACGAGGCGGCGGCGTGGTTCGCCGATCCCCGGCTGCGCGAACTGGCGATCGACGAGACGCTGCGGTACGCCATGCTCGGCGCCGACGTGCCGAGCAAGCCGGCGCAGCAGGCGTGGGCCAGGTACTGGGGCGTGAGCCTGGAGCGCCTGAGGCAGTCGGCCGGGCCGGAGGACGTCCTGGCCGACGTGAGCGAGAGGCAGGCCATCGAGGCGGCCTGGCGGAACGCCTGGGCGGTCTGGGCACGGCGCGCGTGAGCACCGGCGCGTCCCCCGTGGGTTAGATTGGTCTATGCCCATAACCGGACTCGGCCATACGGGCCTGTGGGTGACCGACCTGGCGCTGATGCGCGACTTCTACGAGCGCGTGCTCGGGCTGACCGTCACCGACGCCGACGAGGAGCAGGGCATCGTCTTCTTCAGCTCGCGGCCGGCCGTCGAGCACCATGAGTTCGTGCTGCAGCGCGGCCGCACCGCGCCGCCCGCCAGCATGCTGGCGCACCAGATCTCCTGGCGCGTTGATTCCGTGGAGACGCTGCAGGCGTTCCACCACCGGTTCAAGGCCGAGGGCGTCCCCGTCCAGCAGGAAGTCACGCACGGCAACGCGTACGGCATCTACTTCTTCGACCCCGAGGGCAACCGCGGCGAGGTGTACCTGCGCATCCCCAGGGACGTGCGCCAGCCGTTCCGCAAGACGCTGAACCTGGAGCAGAGCGCCGGGGAGGTCCACGCCGAGGCGGAGCGCCTGTGGGCCGAGGACGGGCCACGGTACCAGCCCGTCACCTGGCAGCCGGATCCCGGCGCCGGCGTATAGGAACGACGTGGGCGTGTCCAGGGGGCTGGCGTCACCGGAAGGCGGGCTGCGGCGGGAGCCGCGTCAGGCCCGGTCCAGGGCGCGGCTGGCACAGATCCTCGCGGCGGCCGACGCGATCCTGGCGGCCGAGGGCGTCGAGGCGCTGACCGTGCGGCGGATCGCCGAGCGGGCCGGCGTGCCCGTCGGGTCGCTGTACCAGTTCTTCCCCGGCAAAGGGTCGGTGGTCGACGCGGTGGCCCGCGCGTACATCGCCGAGTTCGACGCCGCGGTCGACGGGCTGGTCAGCTCCGCGGCCGGCGGCGGCGCTGGCGGCGGCGACGGCGACGGCGACGGCGACGGCGGGCTCTGGGCCGATCCCGTCGGCCGGATCATCGACGAGTTCGTCGCACTGTACCGGTCGCACCCCGGCTACGTGGCGCTGTGGTCGGGCCGGCACCTGTCACCGGAACTGGCGCGCGCCGACGAGGCGAACAACCAGCTGATCGCGGCGGGCGTGCGGCGCGTGCTCGCCACCAGGGCCGGCGTGGCCGACGGGCCCGCGCTCGAACTGGCCGTCCGGGTCGCGGTGCGCGCGGCGGACGCGCTGCTGCAGTACGCGTTCGCGCTGTCGCCCGCGGGCGACGAGGCGGTGCTCGCCGAGCTGAAGAAGCTGCTGCGGCTGTACCTGGCGAGCCAGGCTCCGGCCTAGTCCCGCCGCTCGCGGGCGCCCGGGTAGGTGCCCCACTCCGGTCCCACCAGCTCGAGGATGACCGCGGCCGTGCCGCCCGCCCCGGCATTGGCCGCGAGCTCGCCCCGAGGTGTTTGACGCGCTCGTCGATCGCGGGGACGTCGGGGTAGGTGCTGATGCCGTAGCGGCTCGTCATTGGCCGGGGGCCTTTCCGTCCAGCCTCTTCGTGGTGCCGTAGCCGGTCGCCAGCGCGGCGGTGATGACCTCGTCGGCCTCTTGCGCAGTGAGCTCGCGCGGGCGTTGTCCGGTGACCGCGCCGGCCAGCAGCGCCTGGTGGTAGGTCTGCGCCGCCCATTCGAGCAGCTCGAGGTTGTCCGTGGCCTTGGCCAGGGACGACCCGATGGCGATGGAGCCGTGGTTGCGCATCAGCGCGGCCTGCCTGGACTCCAGGGCCCTGACCACGTGGGCCGCCAGCTCTTCGGTTCCGTAGCAGGCGTAGGGGGCGACCCGCACCGCGCCGCCGAGGGACAGCATCGCGTAGTGCACGAGCGGTATCTCGCCGGCGACGAGCCCGATCGCCACCGAGGTCGTGGCGTGGGTGTGCGCGATGGCGTTCGCGACGGTGGCCTGGTAGATGGCCAGGTGCATCGGCACCTCGCTGGTGGGCGCCAGGTCGCCGTCGGCGACGGCGCCGTCCAGGCCGATCACCGTCATCTGCTCGGCGGTCAGCTCGCTGAGCACGCCGCCGGTCGGGGTGACCGCCACCAGGTCGCCGGACCGCACGGACAGGTTGCCGCTCGTCCCGATCACCAGCCCGCGATCGGCGAGCCGCCGTCCTGCCTGCGCCAGGGCGTTGCGCTCCTCAGCCAGCAGCAAGGGCCTCTCCGGTTCTGCCGAAAATGAACATGAGCACTGGTTCATATTTATCAGAGAACCGGGCCAGGTCAAGCGGGCGGGACGCGGGGGCGCGGGCGGGCGGGGGCTCGCTCGGGCTCGCGTGAGCGGGCGCGGGCGGGCGCGGGCTCAGCTCGCGGTGTAGGTGAAGGCACGGCCGCCGTCGTCCACCGCGGCGCAGAAGCTGGCGGATGAGCAGGAGACCGAGGTGAACGTGCTGACGTCCTGCAGGAGGTGGCCGCGGGTCCATGCGCCGACCGAGTACACGTAGCCGTCCCAGTCGCCGGTGGCGGCGCAAAAGCCGGCGGCCGGGCAGGAGACCGCCGTCAGGTTCGCCGGATTGCCGTCGGCGCCGACAAGCTGCCTGGCTGACCACCTGCCGCCTTCGCTGGTGTAGGCGGTGTTGCCCGAACTGGTGGCGACGCAAAAGCTCGCCGGGTGACAGGAGACCGACGTGAGGTATGCGCCGCCTGCGATCTGCCGCGGGCCCGACCACCTGCCGCGGGAGTCCGCGTAGACGTTGCCGGAGCCGTCGGCCGCCAGGCAGAAGCTGGCCGACGGGCAGGAGATCGAGATGAGCGTGTTGCTGACCTGGACGACCACGCCCTTCGCCCAGGCGCCCCTGGAGTAGGTGTAGCTGTCGTCGTCGCCGGTGGCGACGCAGTACCCGGCGGCCGGGCAGGAGACCGCCGTCAGGTTCGCCGGATTGCCGTCGGCGCCGGCGAGCTGGCTGCCCGTCCAGGTGCCGCCTCGGTCGACGTACGCGGTGGCTCCGCTGGTGATGGCCACGCAGAAGCCCGGGGAGGCGCAGGACACCCCGGACAGGCCGGTCCCGTCGCCGGCGTCGACGGGACCGGACCACCTCCCCCGGTCGTAGGTGTACGCGTTCCCGCTCGAATCGACGGCCAGGCAGAAGCTGGCCGCCGGGCAGGAAACAGCGGTGAGGCCGCCGTTGGCGTCGATCAGCCTGCCCCCCAGCCAGCGTCCGGCGAGCACGTCGCGTGACGCCTGGTCGGCCGCGGCGAGCAGCGGCTTGCTCCGGGGATAGCCCAGATGGATCTTCACCATGATCGCGGCCGCGATTACGCAGGTCAGCGGCACGCTCAGGCAGAGCAGGTTGAAGTCGCTCCATCCGCACACGAGGTCGTGGGCGTCGCACACGCTCAGCACCCGCGCGCCGACGGCAGGAGTGAACTTGACCGGGGAGGCATGGGAGATCTTGCGGAGCGACTGCGCGATCCCGCGGGCGTTGCGCGCGGCGGTCCCGAATCTCACCTGGTTGTCGTCCGGGATCTGATCCCCGTCCCCCACCAGGACCGCGGCCGCTACCCTGGCCAGGATCCGCCGCCTGGCCGCCGTCGTGCCGAGGTCATGCAGCACGCGGTGCATCACCATCGCGCCCTGGGAGAACCCCGCGAGCACGATCTGCTGATCCGGGCAGGACCTGGCCTGGCTGGCGAGCCTGCCCAGCGTCCAGTTCACGCCCGCCGCAAGGCCGTTGAAATACTGGTTGCGGGCGTGGAACAGCGTCTCGACGCTGTAGGCGGCGTAGCTCACCGAGATCACGTGTACCGCGCGGAATCCGCGCAGACCGGCTGCCATCCGGTCGTAGACGCTGTTCACGGTGGGGCCAAGGCCGTACGGGTCGGCCCTGGACGGCTTCCAGTGCTTGTCTCCGGGCCCCAGCTCGCCCGAACCTCGCGCGCCGACGAACAGCACGCCGGCGCACGCCGGCGGCGCGGCCGCGGTCACGCCGGCCCGCTGGGCTGCCAGGACCGCCGCCGACGCGGCCCCGGACGGCGTCCCGGACGGGCTTGCGGACGCGCCGGAGGACGCGCTCGCCGGACCAGCGGCCAGCGTCCCAGCCAGGGCAGCGACCGCGGACGCCGCCACAGCCAGGCCCCGGCCGCGGCGCAACCATGTCCGTATCCCGCTCATCCCGCCTCCCGCCCGTCGTCCCGGGACCGGACTATCACCAGATGAGCCGGCGCCGGAGGGGCAACGCCAATCCCCGGACAACCCCGGACGGGGCGGCGCGGCAACCAGGCATGCCTATGGTTGGGAGCATGCCAACCCCAGCACAGTCTGCACGCGGCCGTTCGGCGATGCTGATCATCGTCACCGACGAAGGAAAGCTCTTGCTGCACCTTCGCGACGACAAGCCCGGCATTCCCCATCCGGGGTGCTGGTCGGGGTTCGGCGGGGCGGTAGAGGACGGAGAGTCCGCCGAGCAAGCGCTGCGGCGCGAGGTGCTCGAGGAGACGGGCATCCGGATCGGGCAGCCGGTCTTCCTCGCCGAGGAGCTCGACGCCGAGGGCGACGGACGGCTGGTCTCGCTCTTCTACGTCGCGGGCGGCATCTCGCCGGAGGACATCGACCTGCGCGAGGGCGCCGGGGTCGGCGTGCACGGCATCGATGACCTGGATCGGCTGCCGGTCGCGCCGTTCGTCTGCCGGGCCGTCCGGTCCCGCCTGGCGCCGGCCCTCGGCCTGCGCCGCGAAACTTCCTGATGCGGCCGCGCGTGCGGCCTCCGGTCCTGGTCTCCTATGCCACGTTCGTGCTGATCGGCGTCAGCGCGGGGAGCGGCGGCGTCCTGCTGCTGGCGCAGATGAGCGGCTACGGCGTGGACCGGGCCGAGATCGGGACCATGTTCTTCACCGGCACCGTCGGGTTCGTGCTGGCCGGGCTGGCCGCGGGCGCGCTGATCCAGCGGTTCGGCGTCCGGACCGCGCTGGCCGCCGGCGGGGGCGCCTTCATGCTGGCCAGCCTGTACATGGCCACCCGCCCGCCGTTCGCGGCGTTCATCATCGTGCAGGTGCTCTCGGGGTTCGGCGCCGGGGTGCTCGAGTCGGCGCTGAACGCCTACCTCGCGGCGCTGCCCTCCCCGACGACGCTGCTCAACCGGCTGCACGCGTTCTTCGGCGTCGGCGCGCTGATCGGGCCGGTGCTTGCCGCCTGGATCGTCGGCTTCACCTCGTGGACGGTGGTCGCCCTGATCGTGGCCGTGGCCTGCGTCCCGCTGATCTTCGGCTACCTGCTGGCGTACCCGGGGAAGCAACCCGCGGAGCAGGTAGCTGGCACGGTGTCCGAGCCGGCGTCTGGCGCGGCAGTTCCGGCGGCTCCGGCAGTTCCCGCGTCGGGCGGCGGCCTGCTCGGCGCCGCGCTGCGGGACCGGGGCATCCTGCTCGGCGCCGCGATGCTGGCCGTCTACGTCGGCCTCGAGATCGGCATGGGCAACTGGGGATACAGCTACCTGGTGCAGGGACGGGCGCTGTCCGCGTCGCTGGCCGGGTATTCGGTGAGCGGCTACTGGCTCGGGCTGACCCTCGGCCGGTTCCTGATCAGCCCGTTCGCGGCCAGGATAGGCGCGACCCCGGTCACCATGATGTACGCCTGCCTGGCCGGTGTCATCGCCGCCACCACGCTGGCCTGGCTGTCGCCTGCCGCCGCGGGGGCCAGCGCGGCGCTGATGCTGCTCGGCTTCTTCCTCGGGCCGATCTTCCCCACCACGATGGCGAGCGCGCCGCAACTGGCCGAAGGCCGGCTGGTACCCACCGCCATCGGGGTCATGAACGCGGCGTCGGCCATCGGCGGCTCGGCGCTGCCGTGGCTGGCCGGCGTGATCGCCCAGAGCGCCGGCATCACGATGCTCCTGCCGTTCACGATCGCGCTGGCCGTGCTGCAGTTCGCCGTGTGGTGGCCGCTGTCCGGCCGGATCCGCGCGGCCCGCCCGGCGCCGCGGCTCAGCGGTCAGTCGGCCGGCTGACGGCTGACGACAGCAGCGGTCCCCTTCGGGGTCGGCCAGGACGACGAAGCGGGCGGCCTCACGATAGTCCCAGTCGACCCGGCTGGCCCCGAGGAATGTCCCCCGCCGGCGCGTTCGACCGGCGCGTGTACTGGGCCGGGCCGCGTATTGGGCCAAATACGCGGCTGCCCCATTCCTATCGGGCCAGATGCGCAGACGGCCCCGGCTACGTGACGGTTTCCTGACCATGGCTTGCCACAGATGGGCGCCAGAGTCGCAGGCGGCACCCCGGTGGAGACCGTGGTCACATCAGGCGCAGCCAGCTCTGGTGCAGCGGCCAGGTGAGCCGCAGCGTGCCGCCTGGCGGCAGGGCGCTCCACTCACGATACAGCCGGCGGACGCCGGCGGCGGCGACGCGGATCGTCTCGTCGTCCAGGCGGCCCGCGAGCTCGGCCGCCCCGGGCCCGTAGCAGCGCAGCCTCGCCCGCACCCCGGCCGGCGTGCCGGGGCCGTCGCTCCACCGGTTGAGCACCGCGTTGACCGCGGCCTTGGCGACGAGGTGCCCAGGCCAGGCCTGCGCCGCGATGTCGCCTGGCGACGCGTCGGTGACCAGCCGGATCCGCCCGTTGCGCCTGGCCGCCGGACGGGCGGCGGGCGCGCGACCGCCGGCGGCGAGTGTCGCCCACAGTCCGTCCTCGAGGCCGAACACGGACTCGACGACCAGGTGCGGCAGGTCGTGGATGACGTGCACGGCCGCGTGGCGCGCGGTCCCGTCGGGGAACGTCAGCCAGGTCCGGTCCGCGGCCGGGGTCTCCCCCTTCACGATGGCAACATCCGCCACCACGCTGAAAGCCGGTGCTTCCGTCACGACCCGAGACGATACCGTCACGCACGGCGCGATGCGCGGATTTCCGCCGTGTCGCGACACAGTGGGGAAATCCGCGTATCACGGGGCTCGCGGGACTGGCGGGGCCGCTGGGCTGACGGGGCCGCTGGGCCGGGCTGGGCCGGCGAGCTGGGCCGGGCCGGGCTTACTCCAGGGGCTGGCGGGCGACCGCGGCGGGCTCGCGGCCGCCGAGCAGCCAGCCGGCCGCGGCGCCGGCCAGCGGCATGCCGATCACCAGCAGCCCGATATCGGGCCACGGCACGTTGCCGAACGTCTGGGTGAGGCTGGAGTGCGCCCATGCCAGCGCGGCGAGGCAGGCCGCCACCGCGCGGGCGATCGCGACCCGCTGCCGCTCGCCGCCGGACAGCTGGTCGGGGAAGCGCCGGGCCTGGCCGGCCAGCCCGAGGTCCTCCAGGGCCCTGATCCCGGCCAGGTGCGCGCGGCGCGCGCTCATCCCGTCCAGCTCGAGCGGCAGCGACACGTTCTCCGCCGCGGTCAGGCCGGGCAGCAGGTTGAAGTCCTGGAACACATAGCCGATGGCGCGCCGGCGCAGCCGCGCCCTGGCCCCGCCCGGCATCCGCGCCACGTCCTGGCCGCCGACAAGGACCGCGCCCGAGGTCGGCTCCTCCAGCGTGCCGGAGATGGTGAGCAGCGTGGACTTGCCCGACCCGCTCGGCCCCATCACGGCGACCATCGAGCCCGCCGCGACGGACAGGCTAATGTCGCGCAGCGCCTGCACCTGCGCGGCGCCCCTGCCGTACACCCTGGAGATGGACCGCAGTTCGAGAACGGTCATTGCCTGACTCCCATCCGGCGCCGGCGCGCGAGCGCCGGGATCGTCGCCTGTGCCGCCCGCGCGGGCGTCCAGCCGTCCGCCACGGCCCGCCGCAGCCGCCCGTCGGCCGCGTCCAGCCAGCGGACCACCGAGTCGAGCCGGAACAGCTCGGCGTCCACCACGAGGGCGAACGGCAGGTCGCACCCGTCGTCGTCCTCCTTCAGCCGCGTCCACTCCTGCATCAGCTGCACCAGGTACCTGCGGTGCACCTGGATGACCTCGTGCACGTCGGTGCCCGGCACCGTGACGGCGACGAGCACCTTCATGACCAGCTCGTCGCGCGGCGGGGAGCTGAGAGCCGGCGGCACGCGCAGCCACCGCGCGAGTTCCGCCGACCCGGCCCGCGTGATGCGGTAGGCCTTCTGCGGCGCGCCGGGCGCGGTCCCTGGCGCGTCATGCCCGCCCGCCTCGTCGCCGTCGCCGCCCGGCGCCCCGGACGCCGCGGGCGGCGCGGACGCCGCCACCAGGCCGTCGCGCTCCAGCCGTTGCAGGGTCGTGTACACCTGTCCCACGTTCAGCGGCCATACGTCGCCGGTGCGCGCCTCGAACTCCTCGCGCAGCTGCAGGCCGTACTTCGGTCCCTCGCTGAGCAGGGCCAGCAGGGCGTGCCTGACGCTCACCGCTCGCCTCCGCCATGCCGATCACTGAGTAGCATACTCGGTATAGTATTGGCTATGCGCAACGTCGCGCAACGGGTTCGGCACAAGGCAGTGGCGAAGCGGTCGCGCTGGGGAGCCGCCCCGGTTCGTTCGGGATCAGTGAATTAATCCCAGACCGGCTCGGCGGACTCCCTGACCGTGCCATCGGAGCCGAAAACCAGGTACCGGTCGAACGAGGCGGCGAACCAGCGGTCGTGCGTGACGGCCAGCACCGTGCCCTCGTAGGCCTCGAGCCCGGCCTGCAGCGCGTCGGCGCTCGGCAGGTCGAGGTTGTCGGTCGGCTCGTCGAGCAGCAGCATCGTCGCGCCGCCGAGCTCGAGCAGCAGGATCTGCAGCCGCGCCTGCTGGCCGCCGGACAGCGTGCCGAACTCCTGCCTGGCGCACATCTGCAGCTCATACCGCGCCAGCGCCGACATCGCCTCGCTGGCGAGCAGCGCGTGCTCTGTCATCACGATCTCCACCGGGGTGCGGCCGTCCAGGTCGGGGCGCGCGTGGGTCTGCGCGAACATCCCGGGCACCACCCGGGCGCCCAGCCGCGCCGTGCCCTCGTGCGCGAGCGGCTCCCCCGCGAGCAGCCGGAGAAAGCTGGATTTCCCGCTCCCGTTCCCGCCGAGCACCCCGATCCGGTCTCCGAACCATATTTCGGTCCCGAACGGGCGCGTGGTTCCCGCCACGGCCAGTTCCTCGCACACCAGGGCCCGCTTGCCTGTCCTGCCGCCCCGCAGCCGGACCCGGATCCGCTGCTCGCGGGGCGGGACCTCGGGAGGGCCCGCCTCCTCGAACTTGGCCAGGCGCGTCACGGCTGCCTGCAGGCGGGAGGCCATGTCGGAGTTGTGACTGGCTTTCTGCCGGTACATGCGGACGAGCTGGTTAAGCTTCTCGTGCTCCTCGTCCCAGCGGCGGCGCAGCTCCTCGAGGCGGTCGATGCGGTCGGCGCGCGCCTGCGCGTAGGTCGCGAACCCGCCGCCGTGCACCCACGCGTGCCGGTCCTCGACCGTGACGATGCGCCGCGCGCAGGCACTGAGCAGCTCGCGGTCGTGGCTGACGAGCAGCACGGTCTTGGGCGTGGCCGCCAGCTGGTCCTCAAGCCAGCGCTTGCCTGGCACGTCGAGGTAGTTGTCGGGCTCGTCGAGCAGCAGCGTGGTTTCGGCGCCCCTCAGCAGCGACTCAAGGACCAGGCGCTTTTGCTGGCCGCCCGACAGGGTGTTCACCGCGCGCCAGCGGACCTGCTCGTACGGCCTGCCGATCGCGGCGACGCAGCACTCGTCCCAGTGCACCTCGGCCTGGTAGCCGCCCGCCTCGCCGTACTCGCTGAGGGCGTGCGCGTAGCGCAGCTGCGCGGGCTCGTCGTCACGGTCCATCATGGCGAGCTCGGCGTCGTCGAGGTTCCCGGCGGCCGCGCGCACGCGCGGCGGGGCGACGGAGATGAGCAGGTCGCCGACGGTCGTGCCGCTGGCGGCCGGGCCGCCGATGAACTGCCGCATCACGGCGAGCCCGCCTGTTGCTGTTATCACGCCGGCCTGCGGCTCCAGGTCCCCGGCGACCATCGCGAGCAGCGTGGTCTTGCCCGCGCCGTTGGGGCCGACAAGGGCGGCGGTAAGCCCCTCGCCGATCCGGAAGCTGACGTCGTCGAGCAGCACCCGCCCGTCGGGGAGAACGTGGCTGACGTGCGCTACCTCGATGAATCCCACGCGCGGACGGTACCGGCTGCGGGCGGGCGAGAGCAACGCGATTTCTCCGGGCGGCGGCGGCCTAGCGGTGCCGGCGGCCTAGCGGTGCCGGCGGCCTGGCGGCGGCGCTCTAGCGGCGGCGGCGCGGGCGGTCTCGCAGGACGGCGACGGCGCCCGCGGCGCCCGCGGCCGCGGCGCCGCCCGCGGAGACGGCGACGAGCCACCGGGTACGGCGCGGAAGTTCGGGCCAGGCGGCCATGGTGACGGCGGTGTCCAGGGCGTCGGAAAGCGCCCCGGCGGCCAGCCACGCGGCGCAGGTGCCTGGCGTCCCGGGTCTGCCGTGCCGGGATTGCCGCAGTTCAGCGAGCGCGTTGAGCGCGCCGAGCCCCAGGGCGAGGTCGCGGCCGCCGAGCGCGCGCCCGAACACCCGGGCGGCTAGGCCGTCGGCGGCCGCGCCCACCCACGGGCGGGCCGGCAC
>DAHVAN010000472.1 GCA_027314595.1 Actinomycetota bacterium
CCGGGTCGCCGAAGCAGCGCGCGTCACGGTCATCGAGCCCCCGTTCGGGACAATCGAGCTCACCGAGACCGCCTGGTGGCACCCCATGCGCGCCACAGACCCAGCCCTCACCTGGCTGCGCGCCCTACTCCGCCAGACAGCGGAATCATGACCCGCGCGCCGGCCGCGGCGGCTCCCGCTACTTCCCCAGCACGGCGACATGATTGACCTGGCGGATAGCGGGGGTCAGCATCCGCCCGGCCCGCTCGACGAGCAGGGTCATCTCGTAGGCGACGAGTCCGAGATCGCACTTTGACACGGCGAGCACGGCAAGGCTGGCGCCGCTGCCGATGGTCATGACGACGAGGACTCCGGCCTCCATCTCCACGACCGTCTGCACCACGATGCCGCCCTGGAAAGCGCGCGCGGCGCCCTGGGTCAGGCTGGCCAGGCCCGATGTCACCGCGGCCAGCTGGTCGGCTCGCCCCTGCGGGAACCCGCTGTTGAACGCGAGCGGAAGCCCGTCGGAGGAGACGACCACCGCGTGCGCGACGTCGGGGACTCGCTCTACAAAGTCCGTGACCAGCCAGTTCAGGTCCTGCGCCGAATGCGGGGAGGCGCTCACCGGTGCTCCTCTCGTCTGCCGCCCATGGTCAGTTCTCATCCGCCCCGTAATTCCACGGGGCCGCGACGCGGCCCTCGCGAGCGCCCCGTTGGAGGTTCGCCAGCCGCTCGCGCACCTCCTCCGCCGACCGGCCAGGCGCGCCGGCCCGCGGCTGGCGGCCGTCCGCCACGGGGGGCTCGGGGCCCTGGGGCCGTTGCGCCGGCCGCCCGTCGCCGATCGAGCCGGGGACCAGGTTGGCGCTCGGTACCCGCCGCGGCAGTCCCGCGGCGGTCGTGTCGCCGACGGTGGGCGAGGCGGCAGCCATGGCCGCGCGGAAGCCCTCGTCCGCCGGCGACGTCCACGCCGCGGTCCGTGCCTGGGAGCTGGCGCCGAAGGCCCTTCCGCCGCGCCGGAACCAGTCCGACTCGACCGAGTCGTAGATCGGCAGCGGCCGCAGATCAGCGGAACCGGACTCCGCGGCGGCGCCGGCGTCCCGCTCCTGCCCGGCCGGCCCCTGCTGCTCGGGAGGCAGGCTGGCGGACAGCGGCCCCGTGGGCACAGGCCCCGTGGGCACAGGCCCCGTGGGCGGCGGTTCCCTGCCCGCGGGCGGCGGTCCCGCGGCGAGCGGCGGGATGGAAGCGGCCGGCGGGACCGCGATGGTCCGCAGGTCAGCCGACCGCTCCGGGACCCGGCCGTGGCCGGTGTCCCACGCCCACCCGGTCCGCCGGCGGTCGGCAATCGACATCGCGGGCGCCCCTGCCATCCCTGCCATCCCTGCCGCCACTGCCGCCCCTGGCAGCCCTGGAGCCTGGGCGCCCTCCACGTGACCGTCGGCGTCGAAGCGGCGCCGCAGCCTGTTGAGCGGCGGCGCCTTCTCGCCCTCGGCGACCGTCTCCGGCAGCCAGATCAGCGCCGACAGGCCGCCGCCGTACGCGTGCCGCAGCCGGACCCTGACCCCATGCCTGGCGGCCAGCCGGCCGACCACGAACAGCCCCATCCGCCTGGACACCGCGACGTCGATGACCGGCGGGTTGTCAAGCCGCCAGTTCGCGTGCTGAAGGTCGGAGTCCGGGATCCCCAGTCCCTCGTCGATGATCTCGATGAGCACCCCGCCGCTTGAGACCAGCTGGGCGGTGACGACGACCTGGGTGTCCGCCGGGGAAAATGTGGCCGCGTTCTCCACTAGCTCGGCGGCCAGGTGCACCACGTCGCTGGCGGCCCGCCCGGCGATGACGATTCCAGGCTGCACCTGGAGCGCGATCCTGTCGTACTGCTCGATCTCGGAGATCGCGGCGCGCAGCACGTCCACCAGGGGCACCGGCTGGGTCCATTTGCGCGGAGCCTCGTGCCCGGCGAGCACCAGCAGGTTCTCGGAGTTGCGGCGCATCCGGGTCGCGAGGTGGTCGAGCCGGAACAGGCTGCTCAGCCGGTCAGCGTCCTGCTCGGACTGCTCGAGCGAGTCGATGATGCTCAGCTGCCGTTCGATCAGCGTCTGACTGCGGCGGGACAGGTTCACGAACATGGCGTTCAGGTTCGCCCGGAGCTGGGCTTCCTCGCCGGCCAGCCGGACGGCTTCGCTGTGCACCCGGTCGAAGGCGCGGGCCACCTCGCCGATCTCGTCGGTGGAATCGATGCCGATGGGCTCGATCCGGATGCCCTCGGCAGGCTCCTGGCTGTCGCTGAGCCGCCGCACCATGTCGGGGAGGCGCTGGCCCGCCACCTCCAGGGCGTCCGTCCGCAGCCTGCGCAGCGGCCTGATCATGGAGCGCGCGACGCCGATCGTGACCATCAGGATCAGCAGCAGCAGGACGAGAACGACGACCGCGGTCAGCTTCTCGGAGTCCTGGGCCCCCTGCTGCAGCGACCTCGCCTGCGCGATGACCGAGCTGAGCTCGTCGCTCTCCACGGTCCGCATGGTGCTCAGCGTGAACGACATGTCGGTGAACCATGCCTGCGGGTCGCCGCTGACGGACGTGCCGTTGCCGCCGCTGACGATGGCGTCCATTTCGGTCGCCAGCGCCGCGTCCACGTCCGGCCCGGCGACGACGTCGTTGAACTGCTGAGTCTCGGTGAGCAACGGGGACAGGCCAGCGGGCGGAACGTAGGCGGGCAGGCCGGTGCCCACCCGCTGGAAGGCGGTCAGGGCGCTCGCCTGGCTCGACTGCGCCACGACGAGGGCGGACCTGGCCCCGGGCTCGAACTTGCCCTCGAGCAGGGCGGCGTACAGGATGGCCCGCTGCTGCGAGGCCTCTTCCTCCGTCTGGGCCAGCGACTGCAGTGAGGTGACCGTCTGCGCGAGCTGCGCGCTCGAGCTGCCGTCCGCGAGGTCGCTATCGAACGCGAGCAGCGTCGCGATGACGTTCGAATAGTGGTCGGTCAGCGGGAGCGAGGCCATCTCGGTGTGGGCGAGGACCCGCAGCTCGCTGAGCGCGGAAAGGCTGCTCAGGGCAAATGTGAGGTCGGTCCTGGCGACCGCGGGGTAGGCCGGGCCGATCTGCCCGGCAAGCTGCTCGACGATCCGCAGCCGCGCGTCGGTCACCGCGTACTGGCTGGTCAGCTCGGCGAATAGGGAGGAAGTCAGCGCGCTCTTGCCCGCGAGCCTGGTGGCGACGTAGCCGGCCGTGAGGTCCCGCTCGTCCTCGACGGACTCCGCGAGCGCGGTGATGTCCGAGCCGAGGATGCCGAGCTGGCTGGTGCGCGCGGCGGCGGCGGACGTGCTCTGCGCGGCCTGGATGCGCAGGCCGCCGAGCGCGATCGCCGCCGCCGTGGGGAGAATGATCAACGCGAGCACTCGCCACCGCATCCGCCAGTTCTTGACCGACCACACTCCCCGCGCCCGCCTCCTGCGCCCGCGGTCTTCGTCGCCCAGCTGCAACTGGGTGCCATCGGCCGTCGGCACGGGCAGCATGACCCGGCCTCCGTCTTGATCGACCATCGCTTGAGTTCCTCTGCTTCCCGTTCGGGAATTACAACGGCCCTGCATGAACGAATCGGAGCATCAACGAATCGGGGCATGAACGAGTCGGACAGGCAGCCAGACAGAACCGGAACAGCGCTAGGCGCGACCGGCCATGAGCTGACGCCGCGCTTCGATGCGCAGGAGCAAAAGTAACCACACGTGGCGTGTCAAGGCCCGAGGATCCACAAAACATAACAATTTGGTAATCATATGGTTTAGTATATAAATATCCGATAGTTGATCCGGTCAGCCTGCTTTAGAGGCTATCTATGTGTTGATATAGGTTTGCACAGCACGATCTCTGTCTCTGCCCCATGATCCTTTATGAGTGATGCCGGTGAGGCGGCCGGCGGACAGGGAGCACTGTGCTCGAAATAGCAAACCTGACCCGGGCCTTCGGGTCCCACCAGGCAATAGCGGATATCACCCTCCGGGTGGCCGACGGCGAGCTTGTCGCGATCGTCGGGCCGTCCGGCTGCGGCAAGTCCACCCTGCTGCGCTGCGTCGCCGGCCTGCTGCGGCCAACGGCCGGGCAGGTCGTCCTTGACGGCACGCTGGTGACCAGGGTCCCGGACCGGCTGGCGGTGGTGTTCCAGGACTACGGCCGCTCGCTGTACCCGTGGCTGAGCGTCGCCGACAACGTGGCACTGCCGCTGCGCCGCACGCGGCGGGGCCGCGCGCCGCGGCGGGAGGCAGCGCTGCAGGCGCTGGACTCGGTCGGGCTGGCCGGCATGGCGTCCAGGTACCCGTGGCAGCTTTCCGGTGGCATGCAGCAGCGGGTCGCCATCGCCCGCGCGCTCGCGTGCGACCCGGTGCTGCTGCTGATGGACGAGCCGTTCGGCTCGCTCGACGCGCAGATCCGGGAGGACCTTGAGGACCTGGTGCTGCGGGTGCGGGCCGAGCGCGGCATCACGATCCTGCTGGTCACGCACGACATCGACGAGAGCGTGTACACCGCCGACCGGGTCGTGGTGCTGACCGGGGGGCCGGGCCGGGTGCGGGCGGACGTGCCGGTGAGACTGCCCGCGCCGCGGGACCAGATCGCCACCAGGGAACTACGTGAATTCGCGCACCTGCGTGCGGAGGTGGGCCGCCTCGTCCGCGGCGCGGCCCGCACGAAGAAAGGAGAGGCGGCATGACCACCGCGTATCACGCCGAGCACGTGGGCAGCCTGCTCCGCCCGCCGTGGCTGCTCCAGGCGCGCCAGGCGCGGGAGCGGGGCGCCCTGTCCGCGCAGGAACTGCGCGAGCTCGAGGACCGCGCCGTCATCGAGCACATAGCCCTGCAGCGGGACGCCGGCCTGACGGTCTTCACCGACGGGGAGGCCCGCAGGGAGTCCTGGCGGGCCGGCCTCATGGAGTCGCTCGACGGGCTTGTCCCGGTCACCAGGCCCATGACGTGGTACAGGGACGGCAGGGCGCTGCCCCCCGAGGAGGTCCCGTCCGAGGGCGCGGCGGCCAGCGCGCGGGTGACGCGCAAGCAGGACCTGACCGGCGCGGAGGCCGCGTTCATGGCCCGCCACGCGCCCGGCGC
Organism: Actinomycetota bacterium; assembly: GCA_027314595.1. Classification (GTDB taxonomy): domain Bacteria; phylum Actinomycetota; class Actinomycetes; order Streptosporangiales; family Streptosporangiaceae; genus Trebonia. The sequence goes on from DAHVAN010000472.1 coordinate 5,076, forward strand.
GTTCAAGATCACCATGATCAGCGCCTCGATGGGCGGGATGATCTGGCACCCGCAGGTCAGCGCGGCGGTCTACCCGACGCAGGCCAGCCTGATCGAGGACCTGGCGCAGCTGCAGATCGAGGAGATCGAGGGCCTCGTCGGCCAGGGCGTCCGGTGGATCCAGCTGGACTCGCTGGCCTACAACCGGGTGTTCGACCCCGCCAAGGCGGACAACGTCCGCGGCGGCCTCAGCCCGCGGCAGCTGCTTGAAGCCACGGTGACCGTGGACGCGCGGATCGTCGGCGCCATCAAGGACAAGCACCCCGACGTCACGATGGCCATGCACATCTGCCGCGGCAACTTCCGCAGCGCGTGGGGCGGAGAGGGTAGTTACGAGCCGGTGGCCGAGCGGCTGTTCAACGAGGTCCCCGTCGACAGGTTCCTGCTCGAGTACGACACCGGCCGGGCAGGCGGCTTCGAGCCGTTGCGGTTCGTGCCGGCCGGCCCAGCGGGCCCGACCGTGGTGCTCGGGCTGGTCAGCACGAAGGTCCCGCGGCTGGAGGACGCCGGCGACCTGCGGCGGCGCATCGACGAGGCGGCCAGGTTCGTGCCTGCCGGCAACCTCGCGATAAGCCCGCAATGCGGATTCGCGTCCGGTTCGGCCGGCAATTTGATCACGCTCGATGATGAGCGTCGCAAGCTCGAACTCGTCGTCGAGGTCGCAAGCCGGGTCTGGGGATAGGCATTAACACGGCTCACGCAACTCCGTACAGCAGTTTCCACTTCCGTAACGAGTGTGAATAATTAAGGAAGGGTAATGCGAAGCCCACTTATCGGCCGGCTGGCGCCGGCGCTCGCAGCCGCGCTGGCAATCGTGTTCGCCGCCGGTCTTAGCGCCTGCAGCTCAGGCACCAGCGGTAGCAATAGCAGCAATAGCAGTGCAGCCGACGCACCGGAACTCACCAATATCACTGTCGGCATCCTGACCGCCTCGGATGACGTGACGGTGCAGATCGCCAAGGACGAGGGCTTCTTCGCGCAGGAAGGGCTGAACGTCAAGACCGTCACCCTGGAGTCGACGAACGCCGCGACGACCGGCCTGCTCAGCCACACCCTGGACTTCACCACGGAGAACTACGTGGGCATGTTCACCGAGGAGCATCTGGTCCCCAACCTGAACCTGCGCATCGTAGCCGACAACACGCAGGCCTCGCCCGACCTGTACGTCCTGATGGTGCCGAAGAATTCGAAGATCACCTCGGTAGCGCAGCTCAAGGGGAAGAAGGTCGCCTTCCCCGCGCTCGGCTTCAACTTCGGTTCCATGGCCGCCGACATCCTGATGGCTCCTTATCACCTGTCGTCCAGCGACTTCACGACCGTGCCGCTGCCCTTCTCCGACGCCGAGCAGGCACTGGCCAGGGGCGAGGTCGACGCCGCGTTCACCACCGAGCCGTTCATCACGATCTCGGAGGAGAGCGCCGGGGACCGGGTGCTTGTGGACATGCTCGGCGGGCCGCTGGCCGGTTTCCCCGTGTCGTGCTGGGGCACCACCGCCTCGTTCGTGCAGAAGTACCCGAAGACCGTGGCCGCTTTCCAGCGCGCCATGGTGAAGGCGGTCAGGCTCGCCGCCTCCAACACCGCGCTCGTCCGGCAGGAGCTGCCCAAGCTCATCCCGACGATGAAGCCGGCGATCGCCAACGTCATCACATTGCCGACCTTCAACACCACGCTCACCCTGGCGCGCATGGAGCGGGTAGCCAACGTCATGGAGCGGCTCGGCGCGCTGCCGCGCGGGTTCGACGTCCAGTCGATGTTCTATCCGCCGCCGCCGGGATCATGACCGCGGGCCTGCGGAAGGCTTACCTCGGTGCGGCCGGGCTGGTCCTGGTGTTCGGCGCCGCCCAGCTGGCGCTGTGGGCCGGACGGGTCAGCCCGGCGACCTTCCCGCTGCCGTCGGCGGTCCTCGGCAGCGCTGCCGACCTGGCCAGGAACGCGTCGTTCCTGGCCAGCGTCGGCTCGACGATGGAGGTCTGGGCGCTGGCGCTGGCCGTCACGGTCGTCCTGGCCGTGCCAGCCGGCCTGCTGCTCGGCTCGCTCGCATGGGCCGAGTCCGCGGTGCGGCCGGTGGTCGAGTTCGTCCGGCCGGTCCCCGCGGTGGTCCTCGTCCCGCTTGTCCTGCTGATCGTGCAGGACAACCTGCGGGCCGAGGTCGTGGTCGTGGTGCTGGCATCGATATGGCCGGTGCTGCTCAACACGGTCTACGGGGTCAGGAACGTCGATCCGCTGGCCAAGGAGACGCTGCGCGCCTTCGGTTTCGGCCCGGCGGCCGTCGCCGCCAGGGTCTCGCTGCCGAGCACGGCGCCGTTCATCGCCACGGGCGTGCGGATCGCCGCGTCGTTCGCGTTCGTCGTCGCCGTCGCCGTCGAGCTCATCGGGACGGGGATGGCGGGCATCGGCGCCTTCGCCGCCCAGGAGGAGAACGGCGCCGCGAACATGGCCGTGATGATCGCGGTGGCGGTCTGGTCCGGGCTGATCGGGCTCGCCGTCAACGGCGTGTTCGCGGCGGCGGAGCGCCGCCTGTTCCGCTGGCACTTCGCGCTGACCGGTGCCGCCGGAGGGCAGCCGTGAACCGCCGGCTGAGCCTGCTGGCGGCGCGGCTGGCCGTGCTCGCGGGCGCCATCGCCGGCTGGCAGGCCGGCACCGAGGCGGCGAACAGCCCGTACTTCCTGCCGCCGTCGGCGATCATGTCGGCGATGTACCACCAGTGGTTCTCCGGTCCCGCCGGCCACTTCTGGCTCACTCCCGACGCGACAGCCAACCTGCTGCCAAGCCTGGGCCGCATGATCGGCGGCTGGGCCATCGCCAGCGCCGCCGGGATAGCGCTCGGCGTGGCGATCGGCCGGCTGCCCCTGCTCGCCGACCTCACCGAGCCCCTGGTCCACTTCGCCAGGGCGGTGCCGCCGCCCGCGCTGGTGCCGGTGTTCTTGTTCGTGTTCAACATCGGCACGCCGATGGAGGTCGCGGCGATCGTCTTCGGCGTCATCTGGCCTGTGCTCGTCAACACGATCGACGGTGCCAGGCACGTGCATCCCGGGCACCTGGAGACGGCACGCGCGTTCCGCGTCCCGGCCGGCCAGCGGCTGCTGCGGATCATCCTGCCGAGCGCGGCGCCGAAGATCCTGGCCGGGCTGCGGCTGAGCCTGGCCCTCGCCATGATCATGATGATCATCTCCGAGTTCGTCGGCAGCACCGACGGCATCGGCCGGGAGATGCTCCAGGCGCAGTCGCTGTTCGACGTCCAGGTGATGTGGGCGATCATCGTCTTCCTCGGCCTGCTCGGGATCGCGGCGAACGGGCTTTTCGCCCTCCTGGAGCGCCGCGTCCTCGCCTGGCAGCCCCCCTCCCACGCCGCCTCCTGACCCCCCTCCCACGCCGCCTCCTGACCCCCGGCACGGGGGCCGGGGGCAGTCGCCACGGCCCGTTCCGGAGCGTGGGTATTCTCTTGACATGCCCGTCGAGTCCGTCTACCCGCAACTGGAGCCCCTGCTGCCGCTTGTCCGCAAGCCGGTGCAGTATGTCGGTGGCGAGGTGAACTCCGTCGTCAAGGAGTGGGACCAGACCGATGTCCGGTGGGCGCTGCTTTACCCCGACGCCTACGAGGTGGGGCTGCCCAACCAGGGCATCGCCATCCTCTACGAGGTGCTGAACGAGCAGCCGGGCGTGCTCGCCGAGCGGACCTACAGCGTCTGGCCCGATATGGAACGGCTCATGCGCGACAATGGCGTCCCGCAGTTCACCGTCGACGCGCACCGGCCTGTCGGCGCGTTCGACGTGCTCGGCGTGAGCTTTTCCACCGAGCTTGGCTACACCAACCTGCTCACCGCGCTCGAACTGTCCGGCATCCCCCTGTTTTCTGCCGAACGAAGCGTGGCGTCTCCCCTCGTCATTGCCGGCGGCCACGCTTCGTTCAACCCGGAGCCGATCGCCGACTTCCTCGACGCGGTGGTGCTCGGCGACGGCGAGCAGGCGGTCCTGGCGGTCACCGAACTGATCCGCGCGTGGAAGCGGGCTGGCCGGCCCGGCGGCAGGGACGGGCTGCTCGCCTCGCTGGCCGCGACCGGCGCCATCTACGTGCCGCGGTTCTTCGACGCGGCGTACCTGCCGGACGGGCGCATCAGGGCGGTGACGCCGAACCGGCCGGGCGTGCCCGCGTCGGTCCGCAAGCACACGCTGCCCGACCTGGACGCCTGGCCGTACCCGAAGGCGCCGGTGGTGCCGGTCGCCGAGACCGTGCATGAGCGCTACAGCGTCGAGATCTTCCGCGGCTGCACGCGCGGCTGCCGGTTCTGCCAGGCCGGCATGATCACCAGGCCGGTGCGGGAGCGGTCGATCACCACGATCGGGAAGATGGTGGAGTCCGGCGTCGCCGCCACGGGCTTCGACGAGGTCGGCCTGCTGTCGCTGTCGAGCGCTGACCACAGCGAGATCAACGAGATCGCCGTCGACCTGGCCGACTGCTATGAGGGCACGAACACCGGCCTGTCGCTGCCGTCCACCCGGGTGGACGCGTTCAACGTGACGCTCGCCGACGAGCTGAGCAGGAACGGGCGGCGCTCCGGGCTGACGTTCGCGCCCGAGGGCGGCTCGGAGCGGATGCGCAAGGTGATCAACAAGATGGTCACCGAGGAGGACCTGATCCGCACCGTGACCACCGCGTACTCCAGCGGGTGGCGGCAGGTCAAGCTGTACTTCATGTGCGGGCTGCCGACGGAGACCGACTCTGACGTGCTCGCCATCGCCGACCTGGCGCGCAAGGTGATCGCCGCCGGGCGGCAGGCCACCGGGCGCCGGGACATCCGGTGCACGGTGTCGATCGGCGGGTTCGTGCCCAAGCCGCACACCCCGTTCCAGTGGGCCGCGCAGTGCCCGCCCGAGGTGGTCGACGAGCGGCTTTCCAGGCTGGGCGGTGCCCTGCGGGCGGACCGCGGGTACGGCAAGTCGATCGGCTACCGCTACCACGACGGGCCTCCATCGCTGGTGGAGGGGCTGCTGTCCCGCGGCGACCGTCGTGTCGCGCGGGTGATTCTCGCGGCATGGCAGGACGGCGCCCGGTTCGACGGGTGGAGCGAACACTTCTCCTTCTCCCGGTGGCTGGCCGCCGCGGAGCGGGCGCTCGCGGACGAGCCCGTGGACCTCGGCTGGTACACGACGCGTGAGCGCGAATACGGTGAGGTGCTGCCGTGGGACCACCTCGATTCTGGGCTGGACCGGGACTGGCTCTGGCAGGACTGGCTGGCCGCGGTGGCGCCCGAGGGCGCTGGCGAGGTCGAAGACTGCCGCTGGACCCCGTGTTACGAGTGTGGGGTGTGCCCCGCCATGGGTACAGAGATCCAGACGGGTCCGACGGGAGAGCGGCTGGCCGGCTGGTCCGCGCCGGCAAGAGGAAGCGGCAGGCGCTCGCTTCCCGTCCTCGCGAGTGGCGGGAGATGAGCGTGTCCCACCCCATACCGGGTGATGCCGGCGGGGCGCCCCCCAGGTCCGGCGCGGCGCCTCATGGCGACACGGCGTTGCCAGCCGTGCAGCACATGCTGGTCCGGTATGCTAAACGGGGAAAGATGCGTTTTGCCAGCCACAGGGATGTGGCGAGGGCCTTCGAGCGAGGTGTGCGGCGGGCGGGGCTGCCTGTGGCGCATTCGGCAGGGTTCACGCCGCACCCGAAGATCTCCTATGCAGGAGGTGCCCCGACGGGGGTCGCGAGCGAGGCGGAATACCTGAGCCTCGCGCTGACTAGCCGGACCGAGGCCGAAACCGTGCGGGGGAGGCTGAACGCGGCGTTGCCTGATGGGATAGACGTGATCGATGTCACCGAGGATGCCGGGGGGTTGCCGGCCAGCCGGCTCACCGCGTCCGAGTGGCAGGTAATCCTTCCCGGACTGACGCCGGACAGCGTAGCTCCGGCGGTGCGGCATTTCCTCGCCCTCGAGCACGTTCCCGTGGAGCGTCTCACCACCAAGGGCATGCGGCGCATGGACGCCAGGTCTGCCGTCGTCACGCTTGACGTGACCCGTGCCGACGGGACGGGCGGCGACACTGAGTTGCGAATGATCGTCAGGCACACCGTCCCGGCCGTACGGCCGGACGACGTGCTCACAGCGCTACGCGAGGTTTCCGGTGTGACCCCTTCAGCGCCGCCGCTCATGACGCGGCTTGCCCAGGGGTCGCTCGGCGAATCCGGGGTGGTCGAGCCATGACCGCCACGGAGAGCAGGAAAACGAACATGTCTGGGCGCCGCACGCGCGGCCCCGCGCGCGGCCGGTTCCCGCGCGGCAGCGACGGCAGCGACGGCAGCGACGTCAGCCACGTTGGCGGCGTTGGCGGCGTTGGCGGCGTTGGCGTCCCAGGCGAACGAACACTACGAGCTTCCGTGCGGCGCGCCGTTCCATCGCGTGCGGTCGCGCCCGGACGCCTGACTGGAGATTGCCCGAATGCTCGACAGCGAGCTGAACAGCCACGACACAGACAATAACGAGGCCAATGGCCGCGCTAACGGCGGGCAGGAACCCGCTTCGCTCCCGGTGCCCCCGGCAGTGCCAGCGGCGCTCTTCCAGGCGCCGCAGGCCCTGTTCCAGCCGCCAGCGCCGGTAGTAGCGGCGCCGGCTCAGGCGGGCGGGCGGGACGCGCGAGACGCGGCCGAAGCCGAGCCCGAGCCGGAAGGCGGCCGGGCCGCCCGCGGCAGGCAGGCCAGGAGCGCGCGAGGCACGCGGTCTCGTGCCGCGCGTTCCGGCGACAGTGCCGCGGCAGCCGGCGAGGACCTGTTCAGCGCCGGCCAGCCCGCTGCGGACAGCGGGGCCGTCGTCGCAGGTCAGGAAGCCCACACCGACGGCGCCGCCGCCGGGGCGGCGGACGAGGGCGACGAGGGGCC
>DAHVAN010000473.1 GCA_027314595.1 Actinomycetota bacterium
CCGGGTCGCCGAAGCAGCGCGCGTCACGGTCATCGAGCCCCCGTTCGGGACAATCGAGCTCACCGAGACCGCCTGGTGGCACCCCATGCGCGCCACAGACCCAGCCCTCACCTGGCTGCGCGCCCTACTCCGCCAGACAGCCGCGCTGCTGGAGTAGGCAGGGGCGGGTGGCCGGCGCCGCGGGAGCAGGCGCCGGCGCGGGCGGCGCGGCGGGGCGGGGGCTACTCGAAGACGGAGTGATGGCGCCTGACCGACTGGAGCAGGCCGATGGCGATCATGTCGGCGAAGATCGCCGAGCCGCCGTAGGACAGGAACGGGAGCGGCAGGCCGGTGATCGGCATGATGCCGATCGTCATGCCGACGTTGACGAACGACTGGAACAGGAACCAGGTGGCCACCCCGGCCGCCACCAGCATGCCGAACATGTCGTCCGCTCGCCCCGCGATCCTGATGGCGCGGAAGACAATGATGGCGAGCAGCCCGACGATCACCGCGCAGCCGACGAAGCCGAGTTCCTCGCCGGCGACCGTGAAGATGAAGTCGGTCTGCACGGACGGGACGAAGTTCCCGCCGGTGAACGTGCCGTGGAAAAGGCCCTGGCCGAACATCCCGCCCGAGCCGATGGCGGTCTTGGCCTGCAGCGCGTTGTAGCCGACCCCGGACAGGTTGCTGTTCGGGTGCAGGAAGGAGGTGAGCCGGCTGATCTGGTAGCTCTTCAGCAGGTGCGAACGGGAGATCGCGTAGATCGCCGCGGCCCCCGCCACCGTGAGGCTGCCCACCCAGTACAGCCTGACGCCAGAGACCACGATCATGACCGCGAGCATGACGACAAGCACGAGCATCACGCCGAGCGCGGGCTCGCGCTGCACGAGGAGGATGAGCGGCGCCGCCGCCAGTACCGCGTACAGGACGTCGGTCATTCTCGGCCGCCCCGACTTCTCCGGCTCCATCTCGTCGAACTTGCGCCTGGACAACAGGTAGGCGGTGGACAGGATCAGGCCGAGCTTCGCGAACTCGGACGGCTCTATCTGGAACCCGCCGGGCAGCGAGATCCAGGCCTTGGCCCCGTTCACGCTCGCCCCGGCCGGAGACAGCACGGCGAGCAGCAGCAGCAGCGACGCGCCGTAGAGCACGGGCGTCCACCTGCGGTACCTGCGGTAGTCGATGCTGGCCACCACGATCATCACGATGATGCCGAGGATCCCCCACAGCGCCTGCTTCTTCAGGTACGTGTGCGGGTCCAGGCCCGCCGCGCGCAGCTGCGGCTCGGTCGCCGCCCAGACAAGCAGCGTGCCCAGCCCGGTCAGGCCGCCGGCGACGAGGATGAGCAGCCAGTCCCACGACCGGGCGAGCCCGCCCTTGGCGAACGCCGCGACGAGCACGGGGCGGCGCTTGGGCGCGAACGTGCCCCAGCGCGGCCCGGCGTACCTGCGGGACGGGATCCCGACGCCGCTCACCGGCCCACCACCGTCGGGATGGCCGGGAGCACGCCGCCCGGCAGTGCGGCCTTGTGCCCCTCGAGGCCGTAGATTCCGTCCCATATCTGCCGGACGGCCGGGGCGGCCGCGCTCGCGCCGTAGCCGGAGTTCGGCAGGAAGACGACCACCACGAACTTCGGATGCTGGCACGGGGCGAAGGAGGCGAACACCGACGTGGAGTGCTGTCCCTGGACCTGCGCGGTGCCGGTCTTGCCCGCGACGCAGACCTTGTTCAGCGGGAACCCGGCGAACGCGCCCGCCGCGGTGCCCTGGGTGATCACGCCGTCCAGCGCGTTCCGTATGTAGGCCAGCGTGCTCGAGGCCACCGGCAGCCGCCTGATCACCGGGGGGCTGATCCGCTGCAGCACCTTGCCGCCGGGTGACAGCAGCGCCTCCCCGATCCGCGGGGCGTACAGCGTGCCGCCGTCGGCCAGTGCCGTGTAGGCGTTGGCGAGCTGCAGCGGCGTGACGTTCACGTAGCCGTTGCCGATGGCCGCGATGGCCGCCTGGCCGGGCTCCCACACGTACCCGGTCTGGCAGTTGTCGTACTCGATCTGCTGAACATAGTTGCCGTTGGCTCTCCCGTACTTGCACCAGTTCTGGCCGGTGTGCGCGTTGTCCTTCCACATGTAGTACAGCCACTGCCTGGTCGGGATGTCGCCCGTGTTCTCCGACGGGAGGTCGATGCCTGTGGGGTTGCCGAACCCGAAGTCCAGCTCCATCTTCTGCATCTTCTGGATGGGCGCGTTCGGGTTCGCGACGTAGTTGGCCGCGTTGTTGTCGTGCAGCCACATCTGGTAGGCGAACTCGTAGAAGACGGTGTCGCAGGACTGGATCAGCGCTTCCTGCAGCGACATGTAGCCGAGGTTGGGGTTGCCGTCGTTGATGAAGGAGTGGCCGTCGATGTTCACCGCGGCGGGGCAGTTGTACAGGCCGTTCACGCTGAACCCGTCGCCGACGGCGGCGGAGGCGGTGGTGATCTTGAAGGTCGACCCCGGCGACCACTGTCCCATGGTGGCCCAGTTCATCGCCGGCTCGCCGGAGTTCTTGCCGCCGAGACCGAACAGGTAGTCGACCTCGCTCTGGGAGATCCCGCCTGTCCACACGTTCGGGTTGTAGTCCGGGAAGCTGGCCATGGCCAGGATCCGCCCGGTGGTGGTCTCCACCACCGCGGCGCCCTGGTTCACGACGCGGCCCTGCGCCCGCATTTTCGCCACCGCGGTGTCGAGCGCGTCCTGGACCACGGCCTGGACCTTCGAATTCAGGCTGGTCACCAGCGTGTCGCCGTTCTTTGGCGGCGACTGGCTGACCGTCCCCGTCACGCCGCCCGCGGCGTTCACCGAGACGGTGTCGGTGCCCGGCGTCCCGGTCAGCGCCGTGTTGTACTGCGCCTCAAGGCCGGCCTGGCCGACCAGGTCGTCCTGGGCGAACCCGGTTTCCGGCATGTGCGCCCTGGCCATCTCCTGCGCCGTGATGGGCTGCAGGTAGCCGAGCACCTGCGCGGGGTTGGCGCCATCGGGCATCGGGTAGTCCACCACTGGCTGGACGCCCGCGGTGACGCCGGGGAACTGCGCCGGCTCCTCCATGATCTGCAGCGCGGTCCGCATGCTGACGCCCTGGGCCACGGGGATCGGCTGGTAGGGCGAGCCGGGCCAGCACCGAGCGGGGACGCCCCTCGTGCACAGCCGTGTCTGCTCGCTCAGCAGCGTGTAGGACGTGCCGAGCAGCGGGGCCAGGCGGCGCAGCACGCTCTGCCCGCCGTCGCTCGTGGTCTGCGCCAGCAGCATCATGTTCACCGAGACCACCATCGCCGTCCGGTTGCGCACCAGCGGATTGCCCGTGTCGTCGACGATGTCGCCGCGCACCGCGGGCACCACGATCTGCCGTGTCTGGTTCGCGGCCGCGAGCGCCTTGTACTGGCCGGTGTTCATCACCTGCAGGTACCACAGCCGCCCGCCGAGGGCGGCCAGCATCGCCGCCACCAGCACGTAGAGCAGGGCGAGCCGCCGGCGCGACGCGGGGATCATCGGCGACCTCCCAACAGCAGCCGCCTGCGGCGGCCGCGCCTGAGCCATCGGGTGCTCGGGGACCTGGTGTACCAGTTCGGCTTGGGGGGCTTAGATGCGCGCAGCCAGCCCCGGCCGGGCGAGGCCAGCCGCGGGGCGGCCGGCGGCCTGGCCGGGCGCAGCCAGCCCCTGCCGGGGGACCTGGGGCGCCAGCTGGCGCCGGCCGGCTTGACCGGGCGCAGCCAGCCCCTGCCGGGCGAGACCAGCCGCGGGGACGCGGGCGGCCTGGCCGGGCGCAGCCAGCCCGGCCGTGGCCGGGCGGTCGCGCCGGTCAGGAGCACCGGCAGCATCGCGCGGCTCGCGCGGCTGGGGCGGCTGGGGCGGCTGGGGCGGATCCAGCCCCTGCCGGGCGACCTGCCCTGCCAGTTCACCGGCGAGGCCGGCTTCTGCTGGCGGATCCAGCCCTTGCCGGGCGCCCTTCGCCGCCAGGGGGTCATCCCGGGCGGGGTCGCCGACCGGACGAAGCCTTTTCCTGGCGACCTGGCCTGCCGGGGCACCGGGGCACCCGGGTCGGCGTGCCTGCCAGGATCCAGCCAGCCCTTGCCGGGCGTCTTCCCCTGGAAGTTCGCGGCGCGGGCCGGGCGGAGCGCGGACGGGCCGCCGGCGAACTCCACCCGCGCCGCCCGGCCGCCGGCCAGGGCAGGGCGCGGCGGGGAGGAGGCACCGGTCGTTCGGGATGACAGGGAAGAGCGGCCCGCCGCGAGCCGCAGCCGGGGCTCGGCGCGAACCGGCTGCGGGACCGGCGGCGCGGTGCTGCCCGCGAGCCGCAGCCTTGGCGCGGCCCCGGCCGACGCGGCGCGGAAGGCGGGAGCGAACCGGAGCGAGGCCGGGAACCTGGCCTGCGGGGCGCGCTCGGGGTCGGGCTGGCCGGCCGCGGCCGTCACGAGCCACAGCACGAACGGGCACAGCAGCACGTCGTAGATGACCGCGGCCGGCAGCACGTGCCTGATCGCGGGGCTGGTCATGTTCGGGTCGCTGAGCATCCTGCCGAGCGCTGCCTTGCCCGCCTCCCCCGCGGCCGCGCCGGCCGCCATCACCAGCAGCGAGGTCGTCATGGGGCGCTCGCTGTTCCCGCCCTGCAGCAGGTCCCTGATGCGGCCGCACGCGTACCCGGCCAGGCAGTACACGAGCGCGTACTCCCCCGCCAGGTGCCCGCCGGGCGGCGCGACGTCGATCGCGAGGCCGCCGGCGAAGCCGGCGAGCAGGCCGGCCATGGGCCCGGCGGTGACGCCGAGCGCGGTCACGACGAGCAGCACCAGGTCGGGCACGCCGCCGTTGCCAGGCAGCGGCAGCCTGTTGACCACGGCGAGCTGCCCCAGCACCGCGACGAGCAGGATGAGCGGGCTGAGCAGGACGCGCTTGACGATCACTTGCGCGCCTTCCCCTGATGTTGCGACCCGGTGACCACGCCGACGACGCCGAGCCCGCTGAAGTCGGCGAACGGCCGGACCAGGCCGGTCTGGGTCAGCGACCCCGGCTGGCTCGTCACGGAGACGACCTCGCCCACCGGCACGCCGGGCACGTACGGCCGGCCGCCCACCGAGCCGAACGTGACGACGGTCTCCCCCGGGCGCAGCACCGCGGTCGAGCTGAACAGCGTCAGCCGCAGCTCGCCGGAGCCGGCCATCGTCTGGCCGCTGCCGCTGAGCGCGCCGATCTGGCCGGTGTCGGCCATCCGCACCCCGACCGTGGCGGCGGCGTCGCTGGCGAGCTGCACGGTGGCCGTGCCGCCCGTCACGGCGGTGACCACGCCGACGAGGCCGTCGCCGTTGAGAACCGTCTCGTCGGGGGCGATGCCGGCGCTGCTTCCGGCGTCGATCGTCACGGTGTCCGAGTACTCGCCGCCCGCCGCGATGACGCTCGCGGCGACGATCCGGTATCGGCCATTGCCGGACAGCCGCAGCAGGCTCGCCAGCTGCGCCTGGTCGGCAGTGCTCACCTGGCTCTGCGCGAGCTGGGCTCTGAGCTGGTCGTTCTGCTTCTGCAGCGCGGCGATCTCGGCGCTGTCACCGCCGCTGGCGGCGTGGAAAAAGCGGACGAAGGGGCTGGCGACGTCCCCCGCCACCCGCTCGACCGGGGCGAACACGTCCGCGCCGACGGTGTGCACGGGTGAGGCGCCCCCGTCGCGGAAGTCGAGCGTTATCAGCGCGATCGCGACGACAAGCAGCACGACGAGAACCGGGCGTGTCCACCTCGCCTCATGCACAGCGCAGCTCCCGTCCCTCGGGCCCCCTTGTTAACAGTGCCTGGAATCTCCAGGCTAGCGGTGCGGGCCGTCCGGCTTTCCGCCGGCTTGTCCCAACGCCGGTCCCGCCTAGCGCCTGCGTTCGGGAACCAGGACCTGCTGCAGCGTGTCGAAATCCTCCACGCACTTGCCTGTGCCCATCACCACGGACTCGAGCGGGCTGTCCGCGATGAGCACGGGCATCCCGGTCTCCTCACGAATCCGCTGGTCCAGGCCCCGCAGCAGGGCGCCGCCGCCGGTAAGCACGATGCCGCGGTCCATCACGTCGCCGGCGAGTTCGGGCGGGCACTTGTCGAGCGTCGTCTTGACCGCGTCGATGATGAGGTTCAGCGGTTCCTCGATCGCCCGCCTGACCTCGGCGGCGGAGATGACCACGGTCTTCGGCAGGCCGCTCACCAGGTCCCTGCCCCTGATCTCGGCGTGCGGTTCGTCGGCGGCGGGGAACGCCGAGCCGAGAGCCACCTTGATCTCTTCGGCGGTCCGCTCGCCGAGCATCAGCGAGTGCTCCTTCTTGCCGAAGGTGATGATCGCCTGGTCGAGTTCGTCGCCGCCGATGCGGATGGACTGGCTCGTGACGATGCCGCCAAGCGAGATCACCGCGACCTCGGTGGTGCCGCCGCCGATGTCGACGACCATGTTCCCCGTCGGCTCGTTGACCGGCAGGCCGGCGCCGATCGCCGCGGCCATCGGCTCCTCGATGATGTACACCCGCCGGGCGCCGGCCTGGTGCCCCGCTTCCTTCACGGCGCTTTGCTCGACGCCCGTGATGCCGCTCGGCACCGCGACGACGATCCGCGGCTTGGCCATCCGGGTGCGCTTGTGTACCTTCTGGATGAAGTACCTGAGCATGCGCTCGGTGACGTCGAAGTCAGCGATCACGCCGTCCTTGAGCGGCCGCACCGCCACGATGTTGCCAGGTGTGCGGCCGATCATCCGTTTAGCCTCGACCCCGACGGCCACGATCTGCCCGTTGTTGGTATTCAGCGCCACCACTGACGGCTCGTTGAGCACGATCCCCCGGCCGCGTACGTATACCAGCGTGTTGGCGGTTCCGAGGTCGACAGCCATGTCGCGGCCGAGAAACGTCAGCGCACTGCTCATCTGGAACGGGCCACCCTTCCGGTCAGAGCCGATCCTGGCGCCCCCGGGCACGGGACGCCAAGCAATTCTTTATGAATTCCTAACTAGGCTGTTACACGTTCGCGCCTTGTGCCGCGCGTCAGCGCGCCTGAAATCGTTCCGCTGCGCTTCGCGTCGCTTCATGCCTGGCATCGCGTGGCTTTCGCCCGCTTTTGCTCCGTCCCGCGTGTGGCCTAGTACTCTACTACCTTGGCTGACGAGCCAGCGGCTAAACGAGTTCCGGGAAGAAGATCTTGATTTCCCTGCTGGCGGACTCCGGGGAGTCCGAGCCGTGGACCATGTTCTCGCCGACCTCGAGGGCGTAGTCGCCGCGGATGGTGCCGGGCAGCGCCCTGACCGGGTCGGTCGCCCCGGCGAGCGCGCGGAACGCCTCGACCGCCCGCTCGCCCTCGGCCACAAGCGCGACCGCGGGACCGCCGGTGATGAAGTCGACGACCGAGCCGAAGAACGGCTTTTCCGCGTGCTCCGCGTAGTGCGCCTCGGCGGATTCGCGGTCGATTGTGCGCAGGTCCATCGCAATCACCCGGAGCCCTTTGCGCTCGATACGGGAGATTACCTCGCCGATTAGGTTGCGCCGGACCGCGTCGGGTTTGACCAGGATAAGGGTGCGCTCAGGCACTAGTGCTCCTCGCATTTGCCACACAGTCAGATAGCACGCGTGCAGCGCGCCTCGTGCGCCGGCTGCCGTGCCAGTTCAACATCGCTGCGCAGTAGCTTACCCGTGCGCCGGACGGACCCGGCCGCGGCCTCTCCCGCCCGAGCCGAGGCTCGCGGCGGCGGCGCCGGCGGGCCATTCCCCGCCGCGCCCGGCGCGGGCCGGCGCGTGCGACGCCCGTCGTGCCTGAATTCCCCGCGGGCCG
>DAHVAN010000483.1 GCA_027314595.1 Actinomycetota bacterium
GGCCGCAGCGGCGCCGCAGGCCGGAGCGCGTTCCCGCCCGTCTCCACCAGCTCCTCCCCGCCCTCAACGTGCCCGCGTTCGTCGAGGGCCGCGCATTCGACGTCCTCGCGTCCAACCGCCTCGCCGTTGCGCTCTCCCCCCCGCCTGCAGCCGGGCTACATCGAGGATGTTCTCCTGGTCCTCTACTACCCCGACCAAAACAGCGAGACCGAGGAAAAGCTCCGCCTCCTAGCCTCCCTATCCGAGCCCGCCGCCGACCGGGTCTCCGCCAGTACGGTCGCGAAAAGCTGACCCGGGAATCAGCCAAGAGGAACCGCCGCTCCGTTGTCGCTCAACCCGGCGCCTCGAAAGCCACCCTCCGCAGATTCGCCACTTCACATGGCACCGACGAACAAACACGAGTCCGTCAGCAACTGGCGAGCCGCAGGTCAGTGCGTGCCCGGCTCGCCAGGTTAAATGGCAAACCACAAATGTTCCCCGGAACTGTTGTTATGACAGCACTTAACGGGAACATGTCACAAATTCTTCGGGTTAGGCGACGGCAGGGGCAGCCGGACGCGGCGGGGAATCACCCGTCCGGGCTAGCCCAAAGCCGTCCTGCAACAGCCCCCTGGGCCGAGTTCAATTCAGCCGGTCGCCGTTGAGCCTCAGCATGTGCCGGGAGCCAGCATGGCCGTGTGGACACCGGGGCCATTGTCAGGAGCCCGGCTGAGCGTCAGCTCCGCTACCGTGACGCGGACAACGGCATCGGCAAGACGGCGTGAGCTTCGCGCGGCCAGGCGACGGGAGCCGCGGGGACCATCGTTCCCGATGGCTAGCCTGGCCCGGACCGCACGCGGTGGCCGCCGGACCCCGCCAGATCCGTGCGGGGATACCCGAAGAAGGAGTACTCGACCGGCAGTGCCCCGGCCGGCCGCAGCGACGGGTCGCGGCGGCGGTTGTCGAACCGGTCCAGGATCTGATTAATTTCCCTGGCCACCTGCGCGGTTTCATCGACTGTGAGATACGAGACGCGCGTGGATGACTGCGGTGCGTGGTCCCACGGGGCGTGCAAGGTGGATTCGTGCGCGCGCCGGATGCGGTCCAGGATCCGCTCGAGCCACAATTTCGTCAGCAACCTGGCGGCCACCTCCGCCTGCGGTTCCTGGTCCGCGATCGAGATACTGACCATCTGGTGGGCAGCGGTCCACGGCCGCTGCCTGCCCCGCCCGCCGCCGGCCTCCTGCAGGTAGCCGTACTTGGCCAGCGTTCGCAGGTGGAACGCGCAGTTGGCCGGCGACTCCCCGAGCAACTCGCTGGCCTGCGTGGCGGTCAGCGTCTCGTGGACGCTGAACAACTCGAGCAGGGCCAACCGCACGGGATGAGCGAGCGCGCGCATCGCCTTCGGGTCGGTGAGCTGCAGCGGCTCCGGCCGTTCGGGCTGCACAGGGTCCAGACCCGCACGGGTCTGCGGCGTCTGCGGTGCGTCCTGTTCGGAACCCATGTTTAGAAAAACTACTCTCGAAAGACTCATTTTGAAAGACCGTAAACCCGGGCCAGACGCGCGTCTGGCCCAAACTGATTGGGCCAGACGCGCAGATGGCCCAGAGGTCTGGAACGAGGTCTGCGTCGGCGACGATGTCCAAGTTCAGCTGGCCGGCGTAGGACAAGGAAGCGTGCCGCGGGCTGGTAGGGAGGCAGACGCCTCCGCCGGCTGTCGCGCTGGCTATCTGCTCAAGCCGGCGGATCGGGTCTTCCTCGTCGACGGCCATGGGGACGAGCAGGATGCCGACGAGATTGCCCGCCTGCGATGCTGCAGGATGAGATCCTGACATTGTGGCATTCACCCCCGCCTCTACCGCCCGGACCGTCAAGGCCGTGTTGTTCGACGTGTTCGGCACTGTGGTGGACTGGCGGACCGGGGTCGCCGCGGCCGTCGGCCGCTTCGCCGGGGAGCACGGCCTGCAGCTCGACGCCGGCGCGTTCGCCGATGCCTGGCGGTCACGGTACGCGCCGGCGATGCGGCGGGTCAGTACCGGACAGCGGCCCTTTGTCCCGTTGGACGTGCTGCACCGCGAGAACCTCGACGGCGTGCTCGGGGACCTCGGGCTCGATCCGGGGCGCTTGGGTCCGGCGGCGCTCGGCGAACTCAACCGCGCCTGGCACTTCCTGCCACCCTGGCCCGACAGCGTCCCGGGGATCACCGCGCTGAAGCGGGATTACATTGTGGGACCGCTGTCGAACGGGAACACATCCCTGCTGCTCGACATGGCCAAGGCGGTCGGGCTCCCCTGGGACCTCATCCTCGGCTCGGACGTGACGAAAGCCTACAAGCCGGCCATGGAGGCGTACCTGCGGCCGGCCGCCCTGCTCGGGCTTGAGCCGGGGGAAATCATGCTGGCCGCGGCGCACGAGGCCGACCTCGCAGCCGCCCGCGAGGCGGGCCTGGCTGCGGCGTTCATCTCCAGGCCCCTGGAGCGAGGGCCCGGGATTCCCGGGGCCGGCATTGCCGCCAAGTCGTGGGATCTGTCCGTTTCGTCCATTACCGAACTCGCCGGCCTGTTGTGATCCAGGCTGGCGCCGTGCTGGATCAGGCCCCCGCTGCCCGCGACGGCACCGGCCTACGGGACGGCAGGCTGCCCGCCTACGGAGCCACGGTCACCATCACCCCCGACGGCAGCGTGCACCAAGCCGTTACCAAGAGGTACGGGGAGAAGACCGCTGTCGATGATCTGACGTTTACCGTGCGTCCGGGCATGGTGACCGGGTTCGACCGGGCCATCGGGTCTGAGTGCGGTCGTGGCGAAGTCAGATACCGCATCGCCGGCCGCCAGGCGCTCCGCGGGATAGTCATGCCCCTCCAGGAATCGCAGGATCGCAGCGTCACCCTCAGCACCGGCACGCGGCCGGGCGGGCGAGGAGTCGCTCGGCAACGGGCTCGTGGTGCATTCGCGTACCGAGATCCTCGAGATCCCTCAGCGCTTCGGTGTAGCGCTGCCCGGTCTCGTCGGCGTGCCGCCGGGCTACCTTCTTGAAGCTGGCATCCCTGGTCATGGACAAGCCTCCCCTTGACACTCTCGTCCCCAGCGACGCGGTGAAAGGAAGATGGCCTGTGACATTGACGGCCGAGAGGGCGAATCTCCTTCGCCGATGGAACCCCGGCTGGGGCGGATGTTCCACAGCTCGGCGACCGGTTGCCGCCGTAAGCAGACTCTGTCTGAGGCGCTCGGTCTTCGTCAAGCTTTTCACCCAACGAGATGACACTGTGGGAAGTGCCGGGCAGTGAGGCATGCCCGGGTAGCGGACACCCTGCGGTAAGCGCTGTTCAGGCTCTGACTCTTGGAAACCTGGATGCCCGACCAGGAGCCGACGTCGCACTGACAGCTGGCATTGTTCCCCGCGCTGAGGACCGTACCGTCGGCGCGCAGGCCAAGGGTGTGAGTGGAGCCTGCCGCCACCGCGACGATGTCCTGCCAGTCGCCGACGTCGCACTGCCCGTGGCTGTTCTCTCCGGCTGCAAGGACTCGTCCGGACGCCGTGACCCCGGCGGTGTGATAGCCGCCCGCGGCTGTGACGTCTCGCCAGGCGGCTACATCGCATTGGCCGTCGCCATTCCACCCGGTTGCCAGCACGGTGCCGTCGGACCGGAGCCCGACCGTGTGAGACCGTCCCGTGTTGGCCGCGCTATGGACATTGCCCGCTGCCACGGCGACGACGTCTTCCCACCGCTCAACACGGCACTCGCCGGCCGCACTGTTCCCCACGGCGACAACAGTCCCGTTCCGGCGGCGACCGACCGAATGACGCCTCCCGGCTGCCAGCGCCGGCGTGTCTGCCCGCATTCCGCCTCCTCGCCAGCCAGGGTAGACGGCCGATGACCTCACCACGGATCGCGGCGGCGCTGTTGACGTTTTCCGCTGGTCAAGCGGCCGAGGATGGGCAACGGCGCCGGGAAAGCCCGTTACCTACATAGCTAGGCGGACTGTCGCTTACCAGGTCAGAGGCCATCTTCTCAAACGCGCCCACCATCCTGGACATACTGCGTCTGCCAAAGGTCAGCGACGCGCTGCTGACGCGATGATCAGATAATTAGGAGCGAAGAGTCCCGGCGAGCGCGGTGTCGACCGCGGCCTGGTCGAGCGGCTCTGGTTCCTATGGTTCGTCCTCGGTCGCTTCCAGCTCGTGGAAACGGGTCCTTGTAGCGGACGCCACCCGAATCGCGTCAGCTCCCGTCATGCGGGTTGCTGTGGTCCTGATCGTCCGCCGGGCCTTGTGCGGGGTTTCGTGGCACTAGCTAGCGCATTCCGCTTCTCTCTATTACATTTTCCGAGATATTGTTGGGTGCCTGGGGAGGCGAACGCATGACGAGAGACTCGATCCGCGGGTCATCGGACCGCAGCGTCCTGATCTTGACTAGCCTGGCCGGCGGGGCGAAGCACGGGTACGCGCTGATCAAGGACATCGAGGATTTCGCCGGGATCAAGCTCGGGGCCGGCACTCTCTACGGCGCGCTGTCCATGCTGGAGAAGGCCGGCCTAGTGGAGGCACTACCCGCCGATGACCGCCGGCAGCCGTACCAGATCACTGCGGCGGGCCGGGAGCACCTGCGCGTGCGGCTGTCGCGGTCGGCCCGCATCGCCGAGGTCGGGCTGCGGCGCATCGCGGCGGCGCTGTCGTGAACCGCCGCCTGCTGGCGCTGTACCCGCGCAGCTTTCGGGATCGGTATGGCTCCGAGGTCGCCAGCCTGACCGATGAGCTCATCAGCGCGGGCGAGACCACGCCGCTGCGGGCCGGGCTCGGCTTGATCGTCGGCGCGGCCGTCGAGCGGTGGCGGGCGCTGGCCGATGGCGGCGTGCTGGCGTCGGCCGCCGTGCTGATCACGGCCGCGGGCGGGATCGCGCTGGCGGTAACTCACTCCCTGCACGGTGCGGGAGCGACGAGGCCGTACTTCGAGACCCATCCAGCCGGGGGGCTGGTGCTCCTGATCGTCACGCTGGTCTGGTACTCGATGGAGCTCATCGAGTTTGTCCGGGGGCGGCGGTCGCCGCAATGGCACGACAGGGCCGCCAGGGCCGCAGCGCCGCCCGGCTGGAGGCTCACTCTGTGGCTGTGCGTCATCGCCGTGAGCGTCCTGCTCTATGTGGCCCCGCCGGTCTTCCCTGCCGTCGCGATCCGGCCCGGCGCCGTTGCCTTCGCCGTCGGCATGGTCATCGTGATGGCCGGGACAGGGCTGCGGTGGTGGTCATTCCAGGCGCTGGGCGGCCGGTACTTCAACTACGCCGTCAAGGTCAGCCCGGATCAGCCGGTGGTAACCACCGGCCCGTACCGGCTGCTGCGCCATCCTGGCCATGCCGGGCAGATGCTCTTCTGCATCGGGGCCGGCCTGACATCCGCGAACTGGGCGGGCCTGGCTGCCGCTACGCTACTGCCGCTGGCGGTTATCATCTGGCGCACTCGTGTCGAGGAGTCCGCGCTGCTGGCAACGCTCGGCGACCGGTACCGCTGCTACGCAGCCGACCGCAAGCGCTTCGTCCCGCTGATCTGGTAACCACCGCCCTGGCGCGATCCCTGCCCCTTCCTTCGTGACGGGCTTAATCAGCTTCTGCTTGTTGCGGCCGCCTGGCTCTGCCAGGCCGCACTATTACACTTTCCAATATATTCTTATTGGAGCTAAGGCGTAGTCGGCACGCGACACCGTCCGCGGAGGAAAGATGACCATTCTGCTCGCCGTTACGGGGGTCGCGTGGCTGGTCCTGGAGGTGAGCCTGACCGTGCGCGACCGTGCGCGCGGCAAGGGCAGCACCAGCGAGGACCGCGGCACGCGAGCGCTGAACTTCGGCCTGTTCATGGCGGCGATAGCGGTGGCGGACGTGCTGGCGGCGGTGACCGGCAAGCATTCGCCGTTGCGGATAGCCGGCGCAGGGTCAGGCGGCGGGCTGATCGTTGCCGGGCTCGTCATCATCTACCTCGGCCTAGTGGTCCGCGTCTGGGCCATCGTCACGCTTGGCCGCTCGTTCCGCACCACGGTCGAGGTCGATGCCGGGCAGGCCGTCGTCTCGCGTGGCCCCTACCGGTGGGTCCGTCACCCGTCTTACAGCGGCCTCCTGCTCGTAGTGACCGGATTCGGCCTGGCCGCCGGCACCTGGCTGGGGCTGGCCGTCTGCGTGGTGGTGCCGGCGGTGGCGATGCTGCGGCGCATCCAGGTTGAGGAAGCCGAGCTGACCCGCGTGCTCGGTGACCCGTACCGCGCCTATCAGAACCGCACCAAGCGCCTCATCCCCGGCATGTGGTGAGCTGACGTCAATCTTGACGAGTCGCAGCTAGGTCGTGCTCCGAAGGGCGCGCCTCACAGTCACTGAAGGATCCAAGGGAAACGGCTCGGAACGAAGCCTCTCGTGCTCGCTGCCCATGGCCTTCTCGCCGCGCTGCATGATGACACCCCGGCAATGTTTGAAGTGGCCGGCTTCCCTGCCGACAGCAAGAACAGAACGGCGTGGCTGCAAGCTCAGGGGCCTCTGGGCGGTACGGTCACCATTTCCGCTGTTCAGGCGGTATACGATGCGTAACGGCGCGGGCAAGCCCGTTACCGAATTGAGACGCTCATTTTGCCCTGGGCGCGATCGCTGGACTGGCAGGAGATTGGCCTTGGCCAGTGCTGCGGTGCGCGCTGCTCTAGAGACTGCTTGGCATGCCTGCCCGCAGGACCTGCCGTCATAGGCCGCCGCCGGTGCGCGGCCCAACTGCTGACGCCATGTACGAACACGACGTTGCAGGATGGGAAATCGGCCGCCCAACGCTCAGGAGCGTGCAGATCACCGAATACGGGCGGGCGAAGAGGAAGAGGATGACGCCCTGGTCGCTTCCTCGTCCCGTAAGCTGGATTTAGCCACCTCGCGGCAATCGGCAGGAGGGTAGGCGTTGTCATGACGGTACAGCGGCACGATGAGCCCCGTCCGCTCGTCGAGCGGACTTTCACCGCCGTGCGCGCGGCTCTGCCCGCCGCCAACGTCGGCGTATTCGATGCCGAACTTGAAGCGATCACCCACGCGCCCGTGGTCAGTCTTTCAGCGCTGGATGACTTCCTGTCCGCCTGGTGGCGCATCGCCACCAGGGCGGTCGCCGATCCGGCCGACTGGCGGCGCATGCACCAGGAAGCCGAGCAGCTCCAGTCTGGCGCGCGCCAGGCGGGACCGACCCTGACCGAGGTCCTGGCCCGGCGCGGGATCCAGCTGTAGGTGTACACCGTCCGGATGGGCAGCGACGTCGCCGAAGCCCAGATCGATGGCTTGTCCGATCCGGAAGTCGCCGTCCTCCTGGAGATCTACGAGGTACTCCGGCTCACCCCCGATAACGGCCGCAAGCTCAGCCCGGCAGGCAACATGTACGTCTGGGACTACAAGGGCATCTCGGTGACCTACATCGTGCTTGACCCGCAGGACGAAGTTGCTGTGCTCCGCGTAGACCGTTTCCCCTCTGAAGTTCACCCCCAGATGTCAATGCCTGGGGTCCACGCCAAACCCGCGACGTTTCATCGCGAACCCTAGTCGCATCCGGGCAGCACTAGCACTCCGAGCCAGTTCTGTCGGTTTTGAGTTCGCGGCGGATCCTGTTGGCTTATTCGCGACACGCGGGGCGAGGTCCTCGGCCCGGGGCGTGACGCTGGTCATGATTTCGCTGCGGCCGGTGTTCCATCCCCTCGTTCCGGTTGCAGAATGGGCGTGTCATGTCGATGAAGCCTGTCC
>DAHVAN010000486.1 GCA_027314595.1 Actinomycetota bacterium
GTGCCCTTGACCGGCGTGTGCCGCTCAATGTGCGTCCAGGAGAACCTGACCAGGTGAGCGCCGCTGTCGCGGTCGCCGAATACCCAGTGGTCGTTCCTGAACTTGCTGAACTTGCCGAAGTGCCGGCTGACGGTCCAGCGCACCGGCTTGTTCGGGTGGCGCCATCGCACCCACTTGCAGAGCAGTCTCCACAGGTAGGCGTCCAGCGATCCGAAGATCTCCGATGACACCACCGTCCGGCAGGGCGGCGCGGCGGCCGTCGCCGGAGATCTTGAGCATGTTGTCCTCTTGGTCCGGAAGCTGCTGCCGCCTTCGGGTGCCAGCTCGACCTGGGAGACGACCTGGCCGAAGGTGGCCGCCCAGGTGTCGAACACCTCGATGCCCGCGTCCTGGAGCAGGTCCGGGCGCAGGTAGCGCTGCATCACGTACGCCTCGGTGACCGAGTTGGCGATCGGGGTGGCGGTGGCGAAGGTGACCACCCGGGCTCCGTTGCGGCGGCGCAGGTAGTCGATCTTCATGTCCAGGTCCGAGGCCCGCATGGACCCGTCGATCGCGGCGTCGCTGAGGTTGGAGGCGGTCCGCAGGTTCTTGTACCCGTGCGCCTCATCGACGCACAGGTAGTCGATTCCGGTGGCCTCGAACGTGATCCCCGGGTCCTTCTCGGAGTCGAGCTTGGCCTTGATCCGTTCCTCGGCCCGCAGCAGCGTCTTCTCCAGCTTCTTGACCGTCCGGCGGTCACCGCCCTTGGCTGCCTGGATCCAGCACCGCGGCTGTGCCAGCTCGCGGTCCATGTACTGCTGCTGCTCACCGGCGCTGAGGGAGATCCGCTCGAACGCCGAACGGGACATGACGATGCCGTCCCAGGTGCCGGTGGCGCAGCGGGCGGTGAACTCGCGGCGCCGGTCGCGCTGCAGGTCCTCCTGCCCGGCTACCAGCACGCGGGCCTGCGGGTACAGCTGCAGCCATTCCCGGGCGAACTGTTCGAGCATGTGGTTGGGGACCACGACCGCGGGTTTGCGGACCAGGCCGAGCCGCCGCAGCCCGGTGACGCCCATGACCATCTCGGCGGTCTTTCCCGCGCCGACCTCATGGGCCAGCAGCACGGCGGGCTCGCCGATCATCCGGGCGACGGCCGCGACCTGGTGCGGCCGGGGCCGGAACGTCAGGGCCAGCCCGGGCAGGGACAGCGCGGCGTCGTCGTAGCTGCGCAGCACCAGGCTGTTGAACCGGTCGTTGTAGGTGCGGGCCAGCGCTGCGGCGCGGCCCGGGTCTTCCCATGCCCAGTCGGCGAACCGCCCCGCGAGTTCGGCTGCCTTTTCCTGTGCTGCCAGGGTGGCGTCGGCGTTGAGCACGGAGCGCTGATTGCCCGCGGCGTCGGTGACCGTGTCGTGGACTTGGATGGCGCGCTGCTCGAGGACAGCCTGGGCCAGGTCCGGTGCGGGATACCGGCCGGTGCCCCAGGCGGCCCGGGCGGGCACCGTGCCGGGGTCGCCGCGTACCGTCCAGATCTGGCCGCCGGGGTGCTCCACGCGAAGGCCCGGGTCGTCGAGGATTTCCCGCAGGAACTGCTGGACGTATGCCGTGCCGATCCATGCCGCGCCCAGCCGCGCGTCGATCTCCCCTGGTGTCAGGTCGGGCGGGATCACCCGCCGCAGTTCGGTGACGTTGACGGCGAACGCCGTATTATCGTCGGCTGCGCGTTCGGCCTGGCGCAGCTTGTCACGCACATTCCCGGACAGGTAGTCGGCTGCGGGTATCAGCCGCCTGGTTGCCGGGTCGTCGAAGACGAGCGTGCCGAGCCGCTCGCGGGCGTCTTCGGCGGTGGTGCCGAGCAGCCGGGCGATCTCGTCCAGCTGCACCTCGCCGCGGGTGTCCAGGCAGATGGCCAGGGCGTCGGCGGGGGTGTCAGCGCCGAGCCTGGGGGCGCGGGGGGCGATGACGCGTTCGCGGAAGACCGACGCCTTTGCGGCGCGCTGGCCGACCGGATCGAACTCTTCCAGGGCGTAGGCCAGCGCCGCGAACGGGTCACCGGCGAACCCGCCGTGCGGCGGCCGGACTCGTGCCGTGACAGGCTCGCCGGTTGCCGGGTCGGTGCGGCCGGTGCGGCGGGACGAGAAACGGTTCAGCGGGCCGTAGGCGGCGAGGTAGCTGTCGTAGCGGCGGCCGAGTTCGGCGCGCAGCTGATCGATTCCGGGCGTGTTCTCGGCTGAGGCTGCCTCGGCCGCGAGCAGGGCACGCTCGGTGTCGCGCAGCGCGAGCAGCTGTCTCAGTTCCGCTGCCTGGCTGGCCGGCACTGGATACGGCCGTTCAGCGCCGTAGATGACCTTGCTGAACGTGCCGTCCGGCCGGGCGCGCAGGTACCCGTCGGGCTGGCCGGAGTGCCTGGTTTCCGCGGTTGCGGGCTGGGCCTCCTGCGGGGCGCGGCCTGCGGGCGAGCAGGCCAGGCCGCGGGCACGGGCTGAGCCGGTCAGCGCGGCGAGCGCGGCGGCCAGTGCGGTGATCGTGTCACCGGAAGGGCGGACCACCAGGTCATCGGCCCGGTATGCGCCGCTCGCGGCGGCCATGCGGCCGAGCACCATGGCGGGGTGGCGGGGGAAGTGCTCATTGACCGGGACCTGGGTGCCGTCCAGCTCGGTCAGCTGTGTCTTCTTCCAGCTGGCGGGGTCGGGCTGGCGGCCGGGTTCGCGGCGCCGCAGGATGAGCAGGTCTGTCACGACGCTGGTGCCCGCGGCCCGCTGGTGGGCGGTGCCGGGCAGCCGGACCGCGCCGGCCAGGTCGGCGAGGGCGGCGATTTGGCGGCGCGCGGCCGGGTTGCGGGCATCCATCGTGTACCGGGAGGTGAGCACCGCGACCAGGCCGCCGGGCCGGGTCAGGTGCAGCGCCTTGATGATGAAGTGGTTGTGGATGCTGTGCCCGGCCGGGTTGTGCCGCCGGTCATGCAGCACCATGTCCCCGAACGGCACGTTCCCGATCGCCAGGTCATAGCTGCCTTCGCCGTCGCGGCTGCCGGCGAAGGACTCGTTGCGGATCTGCGCGCCGGGGTAGAGCAGGGCCGCGATGCCCGCGGTCACCGGGTCGAGCTCGATTCCGGTCACCTGGGCGCCGTCGGGGGCGAACGCGATGAAGTTCCCGCTGCCGCAGCCCGGTTCCAGGACCCGGCCGTGGTCGAAGCCGAGCGCGGCGACCGCGGCCCACACCGCCTTGACGATCGCCGCGTCGGTGTAGTGCGCGTTCAGCGTGTTCCGCCGGGCGGCGGCCAGCTCGGCTGGTGTCAGCAGGCCGGCGAGCTGCTCGCGCGCCCAGGCGAGGTCGCCGCGGCGGTCATCGAACACCTCCGGTACCGCGCCCCACCCGGACCAGCGGGCCAGCACTTCCTGCTCGGCGGGCGTGGCGGGCCGGCCGTCCCGCTGGACTGTGCGCAGCGCCGACAGGGCGGCCAGGTTGGCGCGGACCCGGCTGACCGTGCCCGACGGGGCCAGGTCGTCCTGCCCGCCTGGCCGGAACCGCGCTAGCCCGGGCTGTTCTCCCCGGCTTCCGGTTCCGGCGGCAGCAGGATGATCTCGCTCAGCACGATCTGCTCGGCCCGGTGCCGGGCCTCCCCCAGCCGCCCGGCTTTGGCCAGGTACTGCTCGCCCGGCGGGTCGTCCCCGCCAGGTCCCAGGCCAGCGTGGTGATCTTCTTCTCGGCCTGATTCCCCAGGCTGGTGAAGAACTCCTCCGGGTTCTCGATCGCCGCGTACCGGTCCGGCAGCCACCGTGCCCAGTGCCTGCGGGCCATCTCCCCGTACTGGTTCACCATCGTCGGCTCCTTGATCCTCACCGAACCACGGCAGCATGTCCTGGACCGGGCCGGGCGGGGCTGGCCGTTTCCGCTTCGGGAGCCTACCGGTCCGCGGTGATTTCGGCTGCGGCGCGCGCTGGCCTGCCTGCTGCCGCAGCAGCGACTCCTCGAACAGCTTCTGGTCCTCGGCCCGCCAGTCCTCCCCGAACAGCGGCTCCCCCGCCTGGTCCCGGCGGCTGCGCGTCACCGGCCCGGCTCGATTCCGGCGTCAGGGGTGTCCGTCTGCGGCGCCCGCGAGACAGCCGGATGATGGGGCCAGCCCGGGCCGGGCTGCCACGGCTGGCGGGCGTCGCGCAGGATCTGGTCGCGCCAGTCCGCCGATGCTGCCGGGCCTGGTGCCGCCAGGCCCGGGCTGCCGCGTCCTGCCGGGCCATGCGTGTTCGTCCCGGTGCCGGACCCGGCCTGCCGGGTCCGGTCCGCCGCTGCCTGGCCGTGCGGGTTCAGGGATGGCCAGCGCGCGGGATCGTCTCCTGCGCCAGCGTCCGGGCCCTCCGCGTCCGCTGGTGCGGCTGGCCGGGGTTCGCCCGGGACCGCCGAGGTGCCCGGCTGCTTCGGCCATGGCAGCGCCGCGCCTGGCTTCGGCGCAGCCGGGGCGGGACGGCCGGGTTCGCGGCGAGCCGGAGCGGACGGCCACCCCGGCTGCGGTGCTGTAGTACGGCCGGGCTCTGTTGTGCTCGCGGGCTGGCGTGGCTGGGCGCGGGCAGGCGGCGGCGCTGGCCGGTTCGTGCCGGCGGTCCCGCCCGGGCCGGGGGCGGCCGGGTCTTCCCTGGCGGTCCTGCCGGGCGATCCGGGCAGCAGGCTGTGACGGCATGCTGCCGTCCCACACTGTCCGCAGGCGGGGGTCGAGCCGGCGGGCATCGCGGAGAAGCTGCCTGGCACGCTCATGGCCGCCCTCGGCGTGCGCGGCCCGGGCGGACAGGATCAGGCGCCGGGCGGCGATGTCGTTGCGGTGCTGCTGCCACAGCCCGGCCCGGGACGGGTCGGTCGATGGCCATCATCTGTCCGGGGATGGCGACCATCAAGTTCCCGGCCGCGTATTCCCCCGCCGCGGCGAACCGCTGGTCAATGTCGGCGTGAGTGCGGCAGGCCAGCGGTTTCCACGAATAGTCGCCTGGCCCGGGGCCGGCATGGACCGAGCGGGGATGCTTGCCCGGCCGGCCGCAGCCAGCGCCATGCGGGCAGCAGCATTCGCCGTTCTGCCGCACCCCCCACGCCGGGACCGGCAGCAGCCCGTTTTCCAGGTAGCGGTGTGCGGCCTCGCGCAGCTCCTTCCCCCGAGCAGGGGCCGCCGCGAGCGTTTCGTCATCATCGTCGGTGACCGGCGGCGGCGCAGGCGGGCCCGGCCGGACCACCCCGTCGCCTTGGCCCGTGCGCGGCTCCGCAGCACCGCCGGATCCCGCCGCGGCAGCGGCAAGTTTCTCCGCCATGCGCAGGCAGGCTTTGCAGTCGGGCAGCCGTCGCTCGTCGCAGGCAGCGCCGGACACGTGCCGCTGCTGGCGCTCGCGTGAGGGCGTCTGGCACAGCGGTGTCCCGGCGGCCCGGCGCAGACGGCCGGCCTGCAGGCCGGCCAGGACGACGATGTGGTCGGCGCCTTGCTCGTAGCCATCCAGGTGACGGGCGGTCCAGTTGTGCTGGACGGTGACGGGAACGGGAAGCTGCTCCCGTAGCCGCTGCCACCGGGCCGCCGCGGCCCGGGCGGCCGCCTGTGCGGCCGCCGTTGCGCCCTGCCGTTCCCGGGTCGCGGCTGCACGCCGCGCGTCAGCCAGCGCGCTCAGGTGCCCGGCGTCGGCTTGCGCGGCGCGGACGGCGAGCAGCAGCTCGCCGTGGTTCAGGTGCCGCCACGACCCGGCTGGGCGCCCGACGACGCGTTCCAGCCAGCCTGCGTCGATCCCGGCAAGGACCATCTCCGCCTCGCGGAGGACCGCCGGGTCGGTGAACGGGCCCGCACCGGCCCTGGCATCTGCCCGCATCACGGCCAGCGCTGCCTCGTCCAGGACTGAGGGGACCATGCGCGCCTGACCGCCAGCCGGGTCGGCGCCGTCGCCTTGGCCCGCCCGGACCTGTGGCAGGGCGCCGTGACCAGCGGCCTGGCGCGCGGCGATCGCTGCCAGAGCCCGCACGCCGGCGGTGACCTCGATGCCGTGCCGGGCCGCCAGGTCCGCCACGGCCGGGAGGCTGGAGAACGGGAACACGTTCGCCCTGGCCGCACGGTCGTAGCCGCGGCCGTCGATGTTCCGGCAGGCGGCGACCAGGTCCGGGTCGTAGGGGAACGCGAGGGTGACCTGGCCCCCGTCGCCGTCGCAGCGGACGTAGGAGCGGGCCTGCCGGTTGCGCCCGTTCACTGGCCGGCCTCCTCTAGCAATCGAGCATCACGACTGTGATCTGCATCATTAAGCGCATGATTCCGCCGCTGCGTGATGTGCGGACGGGGTTAGCGGCGGCCGTTGAGCCAGGACGGGACGGCGGGCGCGGCGGGCTGGCCGGGCTCGCGGTGGCCGCCGCCGCGGCAGGCGGTGGTTTCCCTGGCCATCACCTCGGCGGCCTGCAGCAGGGGCCGGGTGAGCCAGTCGAGCTGGGCGAAGACCATCTTGGGGTCGCGCGGCGGGATGTACAGCAGGCACCATGCCTCGTGCAGGGTGTCGAGGCAGGCCAGGCACAGCGGGTGCCGGTCCCAGCATCCGGCGAGCATGGCGCCCAGGTAGCCGAATGCCGGCCGGTACACCTCTTCCACCCAGTCCCGCAGCCGCTCGGTGGTGTCCGCGCACCGGTCGTCGCGCGGCTGCCACCACGGCGGTGCCGGGCTGACCCGGTAGGGCGCGGCGGGGGTGTCCGGGCCGGCGGCGGTCAGGGCGCCGATCTGACCGGACATGCGGGCCAGCAGGGCGCCGGCCTCGGCGAGCCTGGCCTCGATGCCGTCCGCGCGCCCGCCGGGGGCACCGGCCTCGTCCCGCAGGCGGGCGACCTGGGCCAGGGCCAGGGCGCAGCTGGCGGCCAGTTCCCCGATCCGCTGCTCAGCGGACTGCTCGACCTGTTCCACCCGGGCGGCCAGGTCAGTCAGCTTCAGGACGGCGGCAGCCATCACGGCGTCTGCGGCCCTGGGCTGCGGCTGGGTCATGATGGTCCCCCGATCCCGTCCCATGGCCGTGCTGCCCGGGTCCGGCGGGGCTGACCGGTCGTGCCGGCAGCGGGATTGCCGTCGCTGTCGTGCCAGGCCGGCCCGGCCGGGGCTGCCGGTGCCTGCAGGAGCGCGGCAGGCTGCGGCACGGTGCCGTCCCATGCCAGCTCGCCCGGCCCGGCGGGGGTCCGGGGCGACGTGACGGGCGGCTGGCGGCGGCGCCGGCCACGGCGGGTGAACTGCTTGTACCAGCGGCCGTGCCAGATCACCGGGGGCCGGGCGATCACCGGGCTCAGCCCGTCGCGGACGATGAACGCGTACCCGGTGCCGTCCCGGCGGGCCGGCAGGCGGCTGATCATGGCTTCGGTCATCACCGGGTGCCGGGACTCGTACTCGTTGCCGCGTTCCCGGGCAACCAGGTCCCCGGCCAGCCTGGAGCCCAGTTCCAGGGTCTCCGGGTCGCTGATGCCGGGCAGGAACACCTTGACGCTGGTGGTGTCCAGGATGGCGCGTGCGCCGTCCCGGCCCCACCGGCTGCGCAGCTGGGCGGCGCCGTGCACTACCGGCATGATCTGGATGCCGCGGCCTCCGGCATCGGCCAGCATGGACGGCAGCGGCAGCGGGCAGGTCTGGGTGACCTCGTCCAGGGCCCACAGCATCGGCGGGTCCAGCCTTCCGCCGGGCATCCGCGCCGCGGCCAGGGCGGCCTGGTGGTAGATCTCGGTGATCAGGGCGGCGAACAGGCCCGCGACCGGGGAGGGCCGCTCGTCGCGGGATTCGGCGATCAGGTACAGCGTGCCGCCGTCGCGGACGAACTGTGCCGGGCTGAACATGCCCGGCCCCGGGGTGACCGCCTCGCGCAGCACGGGGTCGAGCATGAAGCCCAGGTTGGCGGCGGCCATGTACCGGATGGTGTCGGTGGTCTTGGTCGCGGCGGAGGTCATCAGGTCGCGGATCAGCGTGCCCCACCGTTCGGCTTCCCCGCCCGCGCCGGTCAGCGCGGAAAGGAACGAATCCGGGGTCTTCGACAGCGCCCAGAAGTGGACCAGGTCCATGCTGCCGCGCCGCAGCGCCGCCACGTGCAGCAGGGTCTGCAGCCACAGCTCGATGGCCGCGGCCCAGAAGTCCTCGCCTTCGCCCTTGTAGGCAGCCACCGCCGACAGCGGCACCGCGCGGCGGATCGCGGTCGCCGGGTCCTGGCAGCCGTCCAGCAGGTCCCACCGCATCGTGGACGGCAGGTTCGCGAGCCGCTGCGGGTTCCACACGTGCACCGGGCCGCGGGAGGCCCGCGACGCCCCGGTCAGCGTGTGCAGGTCCCCGCGGGTGGTGGTGACCACGACAGGCCCCGGGTAGCACTCGATGATCTCCGCCAGCGCCCCGGACTTGCCCTTGCGGGGCGGGGCGATGAAGATGACGTGTTCCTCGACCGGGACGCGCAGCCCCCGCCCGTACTGGGCGCGGCCGACCAGGACCGAGGTCTGCGACGGGCGGAACCGGCGCGCCGCCCAGGTCAGTGACGGCCGTGCCTGCCTGGCGCGGCGGGCTGCCGCCCCCGGCCCCCACCGCAGCCACAGCTCGAACGATGTCGCGTGCCCGGGCCCGGGGTGCAGCCGCATCCGCAGCCGCAGCCGCATGTGCCGCACCCGGTTGCGCGGCAGCCGCCGCCGCGGCCACGCAGCCCACGCCATGACCAGGACCGCCGCCGCAGCCGCGGCGATGCCGGCCAGTACCGGCCAGTCCAGCCGCGCCAGCCAGTGCACCGCGAGCAGCACCGCGGCGGCCACAGCGATGAATGCCGCCACCGCCGGGTCAGGGTTGCCGGGCTCGTTCCTCCTCCGGTCAGCCATCGTGCCCGCCCTCCTTCACGTTCTGGTCCTGCGTGCCTTCAGCGGATGCGGCCCGGAGCTGGCGGACGTGGCGGACCAGCTCACGGCGTGCCGTCCCGGGGCTGTAGCCGATCTCGGCGGCCACCTCGCCGGCCAGCCTGGACACCTCGGCCAGCGGCACCACGGCAAGGTCCCGGCGCTGCCCGGCCAGCCCGATCATCTGGTCGCGCTTGGTCGGCCCGTCCCGGCGGACGCGGCGTGCTTGCCGATCCGGGCTCGTGCCGCGGCGCCGCTGCGTGGGCCCGGCGGCGCGCAGCTCGGCGGCCAGCCGGTCCCGCTCCTCCCGCAGCCCGGCACGGCTGGCCTGCAGGTCGGCAACACGGGCAGCACAGTCTTCCCGGACCTGCCCGGCCAGCTGCGCGGCGTCGGCGCGGGCCTGCGCAAGCTGCGCACGCAGTCTGTCGGTCTGCCGCCCGGCCCAGGCGCGCAGTTCCTCCCGTTCCCTGGCAGCACCGGCCAGCGCCAGGGCGACGGCATCGCGGGCGTCGGCGCGGACCCGGGCAAGTTCGGCGCGGACCTCGTTTTCCGCTGCCCGCGCCCGGCCTGCCTCGCCGCGGGCCCGCTCCGCCACGGCGGCAGCGTTCCCGGCGGCTTCGTCCCGCTCGCTGACGGCCAGGGTGACCTGCTCGTCAGCGGCCCGCCGGACCGCTTCCAGCCGGGCCACGTGCCCGGGGCGAAGCCCCGGCGCCACCGGGCAGTCGGTGATAACCCAGCTGCGGAACCCGCGCAGCGTGCCCGGGACATCCAGCACCAGCCGCAACAGCCGCAATGCCAGCGCACCTGCCATGGCCAGCGGCGTCGGCCCGTCATCGGCCAGCGTCTCGCCCCTCTTGCGGGCACGGGCCAGCACCCAGGCCCGCACCACGCCGATCAGCGTGTCCGAAGCCAGCGCGCACACCCCGGCCGGCATCACCCAGATCGCCAGGTCCCGCCACCCGTGCCCGGCCGCCAGCGCGTTCATCGCCAGCGAGATCCCGATGCACGCCGCGTTCAGCGCCCGCGGGCGGACCGCCCGCCTGCCGTGCAGCGCCAGCGCCACCCCCAGCGAGGCGAAGATAACCGCGCCCACGTCCGGGATGCCGGCCTCCAGCGCGGCCACCGCCGGCACGTGCCTGGCCGCGCGCACCATCATGTACTGGGCGTCCCAGCTCACCGCCGCCGCGGCGGCAGCCAGCACGCCCAGCGCCGCGCAGGCGCCGCGCAGCCACCACCCGGCCCGGCCCGGCCCGTGCCCGCCGCCGGGCCCGACGCTGACCACCCGCACCCCGTCCCGCTCCGGCACCGCGGCAAAGTCCGCCCCGGTCATACCGAACGGCTCCCGCCGCCTCCCGCGGTCCTCAGCCAGCCTCGCCATCGCCCGCCCCCCCGCCCGGCCCCGGTGCTGCCAGGACGCCGCTCACCGCGGCCGGCCAGGCATGGCCGGCGGCAATGTCCGCGGCCACCTGGCGGCCCGTTTCCCCGGCTGCCGGGGATGCCAGCCGCATCCGGATCTCCTCCAGGCTGGGCAGCGTCTCATCCAGCGCGTCGTTGACCATCGCCGGCATGCTGCGCGAGCACACGCTGGCAGCCAGCCGCAACCGCCGCGCCACCTGCGCCGCGACCCGCGGCGTGATCTTCACCGTCGCTTCCACATGGCCTCCCGGTCCGCACTCGCCCGGGACGGCAAGGCACCGCCCCGGCAAGCCGACTATACACCATTCACACGGTGATGCAGATCAGCAGCTTGCTGGTCCTGGCTTCCGCGCACGAACGCAGGCCTGTAACATCGGGATACCGAACGGTGATGCAGTGCGCTGCATGGAGGGCAGATGAGCAACACGACGACCGAGCTGGACCGGCCGGTCCCGCTCTACATGCAGGTAGTGCGGCAGCTGCGCGCCCAGATCGCCGCCGGGGACCTGCGCGACGGGGACCGGCTGCCGTCCCAGCGGGAGATGATGGCCCGCTGGAAAATCTCCATGCAGACCGCCTCCAAGGTCATCGGCTCCATGAAAACCGAACGGCTCGCCATCCCCAGCATCGGCCGCGACACCATCGTCGCCCCCACCACACCCGCCGGACGCAGCCACAGCCGCACCTACACCATCACCGGCAACTGACCCAGGCCTCACGCGC
>DAHVAN010000030.1 GCA_027314595.1 Actinomycetota bacterium
CTCTTCGGGGCGCACCCAGCGGGTGTGGTAGCCGGTCATCGTCACACCTGCCTTTCGTAGGTCTCCGTCGCAGTCAGCAGCACTATCCTCCCATCCGGAGTACGCCAGCCGTTCCTCGCCGCCAGCATGCCGGGACGCTGCCGGTCGTGGTGGTCATCGCACGGTCCCTTCCCCGGCGTGGATCGGCTGCGAACGGGGCAAGCTCAGCCTTCATTCGGGTCAGGAACGGAGTGCTGGAGACGCTGGCCGCGCCGACGCCGGCGAACAGAGGTTTCGGGCTCTGGTGGGCCATGAACCCCCGCCTGTGCGGGTCTGTTCAGGCGGCGAGAGTCTGGAAGGAGACAGAGCCGAGGTCGTGCCCGGAGGTGAGGTGGACGGTCGCGTTGAGCGCCGCAGCGAGCCGACGGAGCAGGGGGACGGTCGGCTCGGTGCCGCCTTCCTCGATGCACTCGATGCCGTCGATGCACAAGTACG
Organism: Actinomycetota bacterium; assembly: GCA_027314595.1. GTDB lineage: Bacteria > Actinomycetota > Actinomycetes > Streptosporangiales > Streptosporangiaceae > Trebonia. Next base: position 475 of record DAHVAN010000030.1, read on the forward strand.
GCGCCCCGATCGCGCCGGCCACCCCGTGCGCCAGCACGGACTTCCCGGAGCCAGGAAGCCCGGCGGATACCACCAGAAGCGCCGCCTCCGCACGTTACCGCACGAGGCCCACCGTCGGCTGCGAACCCTGAGGCAGGATCGGCAGTCCGTCCGGGACGACGACCACGAGGACCAGGTAGCCTCAAGCCCGCTGACCTAGGCGTCTGATATTCGCTAGAGGCCGAAGTATCCGTTACCTAGCCTGGCGGGGTGAACGATCACTCCCGTGCCGTTGCCGCAGCCTCCGTCACCGTGGCGCTGTGGGCCTCGGCCTTCGTCTCGATCCGCAGCGCCGGCGCGTACCTCGCGCCCGGCGCGCTCGCCTTCGGGCGCCTGATCGTCGCTTCCCTCGCCCTCGGCGCGGTGTGGCTCATCAGCGACCGTCGCTGGCCGGCGCGGGCGGCCTGGCCCGGCATCCTCGGTTCGGGGCTGCTGTGGTTCGGCTTGTACATGGTCACGCTGAACTGGGGCGAGCGCGACGTGGACGCGGGCACCGCCGCGATGCTCGTCAACATCGGTCCGGTTCTCATCGCCCTGCTCGGCGGCTGGCTGCTGCGCGAGGGGTACCCCCGGCGGCTGGCTGCCGGGATGGCCGTCTCGTTCGGCGGCGCCGTCGTGGTCGGCGCCTCCGAGTCCGCCGGCGGCCGTGCCACGGTCGCCGGCGTCGCGCTGTGCCTGGCCGCCGCGGTGTGCTACGCGGCCGGGGTGGTGCTCCAGAAACCGGCCCTGCGCCACGCCTCCGCCATCCAGGTCACCACGTTCGGCTGCCTGGTCGGCACGGCTGCGTGCCTGCCGTTCGCCTGGCAGTTCGCGTCCCGGATCGGCCAGGCCCCGCCCGCCGTCACCCTGAACGTCGTCTACCTCGGCCTGTTCCCGACCACGCTGGGCTTCGTCACCTGGGCCTACGCGCTCGCGCGGACCACCTCCGGGAAGATGGGCGCCACCACGTACGCGGTGCCCGGCCTCGTCGTCGTCATGTCGTGGCTCATCCTCGGCCAGGTACCCCGATGGCTCACCATCGCCGGCGGAATCCTCTGCCTCGCGGGCGTCGCCGTGTCGCGCTCCCGCGCCACCGCGGAGAAGACCGTGAGGAAGAAGGCCCAGCCGGAGGTGCCGACCGCTGCGAGCGAGAACCAGAGATCCTGATTTTGCCCGATCCGGCCCGGAGCCCCGTGAGCCCGGCGGGGCGGGCTGACGCCGCTTGGGCGAGCAGACGACCCTCCCTCATCGCCGACCAGCCTCCATCTTCCCAGCTCAGCAGCCCCTTCAGAAGAGCTACAGCCAAAAGGGTTTCCGCGGTGGAGGCGGCGGTTGCCATAATGCGATCCGTGCGTGACAGGCGGATTTCGGTGTTGTGGCTGTGCGGGCCGCCTGGCGCGGGCAAGTCGTCGGTCGGCATGGCGCTGTACGCGGGGCTCACGCGGTCCGGGGCGCGGGTGGGCTTCGCCGACACTGACCAGCTCGGCATGTGCTTTCCCACGCCGTCGGACGACCCGCAACGCTAACGGGTGAAGGCGGTCAACCTGGCCGCGCTGGCCGGGAACTTCCGCGTGGCCGGCTGTGACGCGCTCGTCGCGGCCGGGGACCTGGGAACCTCCTGCGGCCTGTCACCGGCAGCGCTCCCCGGTGCCTCGCTGTTCGTCTGCCGCCTGCGGGTGTCGCCAGACGAACAGCGAGGCGTCTGATATCGCGCGGCGCAGGGGCGGACCTCATCGCGGACGCGCCGCGGCTGGCCGGAGAACTTGACCGCACGTCCTTCGCGGATGCGTGCATCGACACGGACGGCCGCACCGTCGCCGGGGTGGTCCGGCTGGTGCGGGAACGCTGCGGCGGGTGGCCGCCCGGACACGCGGCCGGCGACGGGGCCGGCGAAGCCGCGCCGGCGTCCTCGGCTGCGCCCTCGCCAGCGGTCGGCGCTGACGGCGATGCCCTGCTCGTCTGCGGTGCGACCGGCGTCGGCAAGTCCGAGGCCGCCTTCGCGGTCTTCGTCCGGGAGGTGCAGGCCGGAGCCACGGCTGCCTACCTCGACCTCGACCAGCTCGCCTTCCTGAGCCAGCCCCCCGCCGGCGACCCGGGCAGTCACCTGTTCAAGGCGCGTAACCTCGCGGCCATCTGGCGGACGTACCACGCGATCGGGGCGCGGCGCCTCGTGCTGAGCGGCCCGGTGCCGGACGAGCGCGCCGCCGCCATCTACGCCGACGCGCTGCCTGCGGCGCGCATCACCCTGTGCCGCCTGCACGCCGGCCCCGCCGCGCTCGCGCACCGCATCTCGCTGCGCGGGCAGGGCCGCAACAGCTGGCCGCAGCCCGGCGACCCGCGGACCGGCCTGCCGGAAGACCAACTACGCCTGGCCGCCGCTGCGTCGGCCGCCGAAGCCGACGCGCTGGAGCGTTCGGGCCTCGGCGACCTGCGCATCGACACCAGTGCCCGAACCTCTGACGAGGTAACAGACCTGATCGCCCGCCACTGGTGATGGCATCCGGCTGCCGGCCGGCCGTCATCGTCTCCGGCCCCCTCCACCTGTCGCTGCCGCACGCCGTCGTCTTCGTCGTGCCGGTCACGAGCCGCGACCGAGGCCTGCGCCACCAGATCGCCATCACGTCACAGGCGTCGGGGCTGAGCAAGCTGCCGTCGTTTACCCGCCCCGAGGACACCCGGGCGGTCGCCTACGAGCGCCTGGACCGCCGCATCGGCACCGTTACCCCGGCCGAGCTGGCCGCCGTGCGGCGGATACTCCGCGCGTTCCTTGACCTGTAGGTCCGGGACTGATCAGTCGGCCACGGGCCAGCGGCGGCGGCACACAGGGAGGTTGAGTCGAGCGCGCCCGGCGCAACAATTTCCACTGGTCAGGAGGCACGGGATGCGTAACGGCGCGGGCAACCCCGTTACGCAATTGAGATGCTCATCGCGGACCGAGCCAGCCCAGCCGCTTTGAGTTCAGGCCATCTTGTGATCGCCCGTGCCGTGGCCTTCAGTGACAGCACGCTCGATCCGTTCCAGGCGCTCCGTGATGTTGTCCATGTCCGGCAAGGTCCCGTTGGCGGCGCGTTCCAGGATGGAGCGGACGTAGGCGGTGTAGCGGAGGTGCCTGGCCTGGGCCTGGGCCTTGAGCTGGCCGATTACCTCAGCGGGCAGCCGCAGTGATGTGGTGGCCATGGGCTGTGGCTCGACCCATGTGCCGTGCTCCATCTCCGCGCTGGTGTCATGGGAGTCGTAGTAGCTGGCCAGCTGCTCAAGTTCAGCGGCGGGCCGGGGA
>DAHVAN010000036.1 GCA_027314595.1 Actinomycetota bacterium
GGCCGACGTCTCCTTCTCCACGACAGAGGTGCCGCAGTACGCGCTGGTCGAACTGGTCCGCGGGCTCGGCCAGGACGTGGTGCACGTGGCCGCGGCGATGACCTACACGCTCGTCGTGCTGTTCGCGACACTGCTCGCCCCGCAGCCCGTCTCCGGCGTGAACGTCCTGCTCTCCTCGCCGGACCACACCGGTGGCATCCTGGTTCGATCCGGCCAGCTCCTCGGCCGACTTCCTGGTGCTGTTCCCCGGCATCGACGGCTTCCCCGGGTTCACCGGCCGGGCACAGGCGCTCGCCACGTTCGGCGAGCCCGCGCGCGTCTACCACGTCGGCCGCTACACGATCTTGTACTGGCACAAGAACCTGCTGGCCGAGCTGCACAGGTTAACGCCGGCCGGCTGACCTGATCGCGCGTGCCGGGCGGGCCGAATCCGGCTACCGCCGCCGCCACCTCCTGCGGCAGGTGCCGGGGGTAGACGAGCACGACATGAACCAGCCGGGTGAGCACCCGCCAAGCGTCCCACCGGGGCCCGGCCCGCGCAATCGCATTCGCGCCGGATACGCCGTGTCCGGTGCTCGCGGGAGCTTCGGGTACGTTTAGATACCCATGACTTGGTTGCGGTCGGCGGAGCCCGGCGAGAGCAAGAGCGAGGGACAGACGCCCCACCGGGCCCGCGGACTGGAGCGGGCGCTGCTGATCACCGGGGTGGCCGCCCTCGGCTTCAACCTGCGCGGCGCGATCACGAGCCTGCCCCCGGTGTTCCCCGAACTCCAGGGCAGCCTGCACCTGTCCGCCGCGACCGTCTCCGTGCTCGCGGCGACGCCGGTCATCTGCTTCGGCGTGGTGTCCGGCTTCGCCGCCTCGCTGAGCCGGCGGCTGGGCGAGGAACGGGTGCTGCTCGCCGCGATCGTCGCGCTGGCGGCGGGGCTCGCGCTCCGCGGCGCCGCGCCGGACGCCCTGCTGTTCCCTGGAACGGTGCTCGCCGCCGCGGCGATCGCCGTGATGAACGTGCTCCTTTCCAGCCTGATCAAGCGCCGGTGGCCGGAACGCGCGGGGCTCCTGATCGGCCTTTACGTCACCGCGCTGTCTGTCGGCGCGATCACCGCCTCGCTGGTCAGCGTGCCGCTCTGGAACGGCACTGGCGGCTCGGTCCCCCTTGTCCTGGGCTGGCTGGCCGGGCCAGCGGCACTGGCGGCACTGCTCTGGCTTCCGCAGCTAAGGCACTCCTCCGCAGCGGTCCCGGCATCCTCGCGGGCGGGCTCGGTTCCCGTCCCGCAGCGGACGCACCGGGTGGCGGTGCACCGGCATCCGCTCGCCTGGCAGGTCACCGCGTTCATGGGCATCCAGAGCCTGCTGTACTACGCGGTGCTGTCCTGGCTGCCGGAGATCCTGCGCGACCGCGGCGACAGCGCGGGAACCGCCGGTGACCTGCTGGCGCTGATGGGCGCGGGGAACCTGGCGGTGTCGCTGATCGTGCCCGTGGTGGCGCAGCGCATGCGTGCGCAGCACGCGCTGATCGTGCCGACCGTGGCGGCGATGGCGGTCGGCCTGGCCGGGACGGTGTACCTGCCGCTCGGCTCCGCCGTGGTCTGGGTGCTGATCCTCGGCGCCGGGCAGAGCGCGGCGCTCAGCCTGGCGATCTTCTTCCCCATGGCGCGGTCGCCGCACGCGGCGGCCGCGGCGTCCCTGTCGTCGCTGGCGCAGGCGGTCGGCTACCTGCTCGCGAGCGCCGGCCCGCTCGAGGTCGGGCTGCTGCACTCGGCGACGGGGAACTGGAACGTACCGCTCGCGGTGCTTTTCGTGCTCAACGGCGCCCTGCTGGTCGCGGGCCTGCTGGCCGCGCGGTCGCGGACGCTGCCCGCCGCGGCGGCGCAGGCGGACGGGGGATCATGACCGCGGCGCCGGTCGGGTTCGACCTGGACATGACGCTGATCGACTCGCGGCGCGCGATCATGGGCTCGTTCGCCGGGGTGGCGGCGGACACCGGCGTGCCGATCGACCCGGCCGGCGTGGACAGCAGGCTCGGCATCAAGCTTGAGGACGAACTGGCGTTCTGGTTTCCCGCCGAGCAGGTCCCCGGCGCCGTGCGGACCTACCGCGAGCACTACCTGCGGCTCTCGGGACCGCTGACCACCGTGCTGCCGGGCGCCCGGGAGGCGCTGGCCGCGGTCCGCGCGAACGGCGCGCGCGCCGTCGTGATCACCGCCAAGTACGAGGTGACGGCGCGGCTCAGCCTCGACGGTGCCGGCCTGCATGCCGACGAACTGTTCCCCGGCGTGCACGGGCCGGAGAAGGCCGCGGTGCTGACGGCCCTGGGGGCCGCCGTCTACGTCGGCGACACGCCGGCGGACATGGCCGCCGCGGTCGAGGCGGGAGCGCACGCGGTGGGCGTCACGACCGGATCGTTCACCGATCGTGACCTGCTGGCGGCGGGCGCCGACCAGGTGCTTGCCTCGCTGGCCGGCTTCCCCGTGCTGTACGCAAGCCTCACTATTTCGACTTAACGGCGCGAGTGTGGCAAAATCGCATCGCGAGCCTGGTCGCGCGGTCTGCCTGCCACCCAATGTCCGGATGGCAGGCTCAACAACTGTTAAGGACCTGTAAGGTTTCCCAGGTGAGTTCGGTGCTGGATCGTCCTGGCGTAGCCCCCTCCGGTCAGCAGGTCCGCGGCACGCCTTTCCTGGCCGTGGGAGCCCTGGCCTTTGGCGGCATTCTCGCGCTCTGGGCGGTCTATGAGGCTATCCGCCCGCTCGGGTACACGCTGTTCCCCGTCGACCTGCAGGTGTACCGCAACGGCGGCCTGATCGTCAGGCACATCAGCCCGCCCTATGACGCCAGGCTGACCTACCCGCTGTACAACTGGCCGCTCAAGAACGAGGCCCTCAAGTTCACCTACACGCCGTTCGCCGCGCTCTTCTTCGCCGTCGTCTCCTTCGTGCCCTGGTCGATCCTGCCGCGGCTGTCGCAGGTGGTCAACCTCGTCGCGCTGGTCGCGACGGCGTACTGCACGATGAGCGCGCTCGGCTACCGCGACCGCCGGGTGCGGTGGGGCGGCGCGCTGCTCGGCGCGGCGGCCGGGCTGGCCACCGAACCGGTGTTCCGCACCATGTACCTGGGACAGATCAACCTTTTCCTGATGGCGCTCATCGTCTGGGACCTGTGCCAGCCCGACACCCCGGCACGGCGCCGGTGGAAGGGGCTGGCGACCGGCTTCGCCGCCGGGATCAAGCTGGTCCCGCTGATCTTCATCCCGTACCTGCTGCTGACCCGCAAGTTCCGGCAGGCCGCGATGGTCACCGGCGCGTTCGCCGGCACCGTGCTGCTCGGCTTCGTCATCCTGCCGGGAGATTCGAAGGAATGGTGGCTGCACGGCCTGTTCATCCAGGACGGCCGCACCGGCTTCGCGGGCTGGGGCGGGAACCAGTCGCTGCATGGCCTCGCGGTCAGGCTGGCGGGCAGCCTCAACGCCGGGACGGTGCCCTGGCTGGCGGGTGCGGCGCTGGTGACCGTGATCGGCCTGGTGTGCGCGGCCATGCTCGACCGTGCCGGGCACATGTTCCTCGGGCTGCTGACCGCCGCGCTTGTCGGGCTGCTCGACTCGCCGATCAGCTGGGACCACCACTGGGTGTGGATAGTGCCCGGCATGATGGCGGCCGCGCACTACGCCGTGCGCGCGTGGCAGGGGGGCCATGTGCGCAGGGCGCTCGGCTGTGCCGCCGTCGTAGTCTGCACGCTGCTGATCTTCGCGCCGTGGCCCGGCAGCCTGTGGAGCGTCAAGACGACAGGCCCGGGCAACTTCACGCACGGGCTCATCTGGGCGGCACCGAACACCGCGGAAACCAAGTACGTGAAGTTCGGCGACAAGCCGTGGTTCCTCGAGTACCACTGGCGCGGCCTGCAGATCCTCGCGGGCAACTCCTACGTCCTGACGGGCCTGGTGCTGCTCGTGATCCTCGGCTTCACCGCGCTGCTGCTGCCCGCCGCCGTCCAGCCGTCCGAGCCGGCCGTGCGCGGCCAGCAGAGCGCGAACGCCTGAGGTTACGGCGCGATCGCGTACCCGGGCTTGCGGCGCAGCCACTGCCAGAACGTGCGCCGCGGCGGGCGCGCGGTGATGTGGCCGCTGCCGCACCTGCCCGCGATGCCGATCCGCAGCAGCACGGGGACGTCCGGTCCCCACGGCTCGCGGACCTTGACGTGACCGCTGCGCACCGACACGTCGTCGGCGTCCACCACGATCCCGGGCTTGGTGATCAGCGTGATGTGCCCGCTGCGGACCGCGGCGTCGATGTGCAGCGTCCGCTGGGTGATCTCCGCCTGCGTGAAGTCCAGGGTGATGTGCCCGCTGGTCGCGCTCAGCTCCATCCGGTTGGGGACGACCCAGCGGCCCGCGCGCTCGGCGCGACCGCTCGAGCAGTGCAGCCGGACCAGGCCCTTGGGCTGGGCAGCCGTGGCGGGGGACAGGGCCGTGACGGCCGCGCCGGCCTCGGGCAGGTCGGTGACGAGCGCCGCCAGGTCCGCATAGGTCCGGGCGGTCAGCGCCAGGCCCAGCCGCTCGTCAAGCTCCTCGGGGGAGAGCCGCCCGTCGCCGGCGGCGACCCGTAGCAATTCGACGATCTGGTCGCGGTCCGCGTGCGACGCGCGCAGCGCGCTCTGGTCGGCCGCGGGGACTAGCCGGTTGCCCGGGTCGGTATCCGCCATGCGCAAACTGTAGGTCACCGGCCCGCAGGCAAGCACCGGGCCGTAGCGAAACAGCAGGCTGGGCCGTCAGGCTCCGCGGCCCGGTCCCGCCGTCACTCAGCCGCCTTCGCGAGCCTCGGGCGCCCCGCGCGCTTCACCGGCCGCGCGGTGATCAGCATCTCGCTCACCGGCTTCTCCGTCACCTTCGCGCCGAACGCGTCCGCGTCCATCGTGACGCGCCGCGGCGCGTCTTCGCCGGGCAGGTACACGTCGAGCACGGCCACCCGCAGGGTTTCCTTCTCCAGCGCGAGGGCCTCGTCGGCGAGCGCCTCGATCTCGACCGGCCCCTCATCGAGGTCGGGGTGCTCGTGGATGACGATCCGCGCCAGCGTGTCGTCGCGCATGATGAGCTGGCCGCTCAGATCACTGAACCGGACGGTCTTCTGACCCATGATTCGACCCCTCTTTCAGAACGTCTTATGTTAAGGTCAACCTTGCCGGAAGCTTGTTCGTTTGTCAAACGCGTGTTCTATGCCATTCCGCGGGGACTGTGGCGCTCATCGGGGTCACGTGACCGGGGCAGCTGCGCATCTGGCCCGGTAGAACCGGGGCGGTTGCGCAGAAAGTCGGACAATGGATATATGCCCAGTTCAGCGGGCATAAGAGAGAGTCCAGGGTCAGGCGAAAGTCAGGAGTCGGCACATGTCACGACAGGCCGGAACGGGGAACAACGGCAAGCTTCAGGCGACCATCTTGAAAAAGTGCGATCGCAGTTTGCACCGCCCGCCGACCAACCAGCAGTGCGCGGCCGGCACTTGTCAGCACACCTGTGAGCCGTCGCAGATCGAGCGGTGCCGCCACGCGTGGACGGTCCGCTACACCGTCAACGGCGTGCAGCGGGACAAGAGCTTCCGCGATGAGATGGACGCCGCCAAGCGCGTACTGTTCGGGACCGGGCTGAAGAAGGCCCAGGACTTCCAGCTACAGCTAACGCGCGGCAAGCGCGCCCAGGGCAGGACCTACGTGGACCCCCGGGCCGGAAACGAACTGTTCGGCCCGGCAGCCGTGGCGTTCATCGCCTCCAGCGCGCTCGATGCCGGCCCGGACACCCGGGCCGGGTACATGAGCTGCTACCGCACTAACGTCAGGCGGTTCGAGCGGCGCACGCTGGCCCAGATGGCGACCCAGGCGGCAGCCGATGAGGTAGACGAACTGCTGAACGTGACCATGGCGGGCAAGAGCACCGGGCAGCGCAGGCTGGCCCGGATGATCATCACCGGCACCATGGACGCCGCCGTGAAAGCGGAGAAGATCGGCCGTCACAAGCTCGCCGGGATCAACCTGACAGAAGGCACCACGGCCGCCCCCGCGCCGGGACGCAAGCAAAGCGCGCGGGTTAACCCCAGTGACGCATAAGCGCGCAGCGACCACCGCAGGTTAGACCAGCGCCCGCCGCGCCAATACACGAGGAAGCAGCACAACACCCAGGCACGGCAGCACAGGCAGAAGGCGATCCAACCTTGTCACCCGGTGACCGGGGACCGCTCGGCGACCGGTCACCGGTCACCACTGACCAGAACGGCCCAGACCGGGAAGGGTCTGACCACATCGGGCAGGCATAAACTCAGATCATGCGAGGGCTCCGCTCCGGCACAACCGCATAACAGGAGCCGGACATGACGATGGTGCACAAGCGGACAGGCCGAACGGGAACCAGCCCCGACGCCGCCGCCGGGCCGGCCACCGCAAGCGGCGGGGGCAGGAGCGCCGCAGAGTTCACCGCCACTGTAGAACGCCACATGCACGCACGCGGCATGTCCGTCCGCGCGACCGCCCGCGCAGCGGGCTACTCCGATCACACCTTAGTGTCCAAGGTGCTCAACGGGCACAAGCCCGTCACCCACTACCTGGCCATGAAACTGGACCGCGCGCTCAGCGCGAACGGCGAGAACGCGGACAGGGCAGTCACCGAGGCGCAGGAGGCTATCGCGCTGGGCTCAGCGGCCCCCGCCGGGGAACGGCACCTGTACGCCGAACTGCTTGTCCGCACCGACCAGGCTGTGGCACACCTGCGGCAGCCAGACCTGGACGGGGCGGCCACGGCACTGCGTCCAGTGCTGGACCTCCCGCCCGGCATGCGTACCGAACCGCTGTTGCAGCAACTCCACCAGGTCCGCCGGATGCTCGCGCTCCCCTCGTTCGCCGACACGGCTTCAGCGGTCTCGCTGCAAGGCGAGATCGAGATCTATGACTATGAAGCCCTCCCCCGGCAGATCGCCGGGTAGCCGTGGACTCGCGGGTATCCCCAGCCGAAGCCCTGGCCGCCGCGTGCGCGGCTGCCGACCTCGACAGCGCCGGGGCTGAGGTTCTGTATGACCGGGCCAACACTGTCTACAAGCTGGCCCGGCTGCCCGTAGTCGTCAGGCTCAGGTACACGCGCGGCGATGCCGTGTGGACGCAGCGGCTGGCCGCGTCAGTGCGCGCCACCGCATGGCTGCACCAGAAGGGGTTCGCGTGCGTCCGGCCGCTGGAAATCGGCCAGCCCGTCGCCGCAACCGGGTACCACGCGACGTTCTGGCACTACGTGACGGCCGTGCGCCAGCCGTGGGAAGACGTGCAGACGCTCGGGCGCCTGCTGCGCGAGCTGCACGGACTCGGGACGCCGCTGGCAGACCTTCCGGAAGCCACCCCGCTGTCCTCCCTGCGCCAGGAGACCGAGCGGTGCGCGTGGCTGCCCGATCCCCAGCGGTCATGGGTGCTGGGACGATACGAGGAACTGTCGGGCCGGTACGCCGACACGACGTGGGCCCTCGGGCAGGGAATGATCCACGGGGACGCCTGGGCCGAGAACCTCATTCATGGCCGCGACCGGGTTGTGCTCGCCGACTGGGACTCCGTCAGCCACGGCCCGCGCGAACAGGACATCGTGCCGACAATGATCCGGCACCGGTTCGGCCGCCCCGCTGCCGAATGGGACCAGTTCTGCCAGGCATACGGGGTTGACCCGCGCGAGCTGCCGGGGCTGAGCGTGCTGAAGGAGATGCGCGAGCTGCGCACGCTGGTCCCCTACCTCCGCAGTACCGGATTGCCGCAGGTACAGGCAGAGGTAACCCGGCGGATAGGCGACCTGAGGAGCGGAACCCAGACCGAGCCGTGGCACCAGCTCAACCTCGCTTCTTAACCAAGGCCGCCGCACGACAGACCGGGACCGCCCGGTGTCAGGTCAAGAGCCAAAGGCATCGGCAGCTATCCGGGGGCGCTGCACGATTGCAGCGAACTCTCCCATGCATCCACCCAAGCGCTCTAGAGGTGGTGACCGGCGGTCACCAGTCACCAGTCACCGGTCACCGGTCTATGCCCGGTCACCAGTCACCATGAGACCGCTCCCTGCCCTAGTCACCAGTCACCACTAAGACTGTACGCCCGGTGACTGTTGACTGTCCGGTACCTGCACGGACAGGAATTCGAGGGGAAGGTCGGGGTCGACTTTGGCTCGCCTGTGGGAATGGGTCGTAGATCGTGGGGCCGTCAATGCCCCCGTTGGCGCATCGAAGACGCGTCACCGTGCCATGGAGGCGCTTTCACAGACGCTTATCGCAGCCGGGGATCCGGCGTCGGGCAGGGTGGTGCCGATCGCCCTTGTTGACGGCGCGCACGGATTTACATACCTGCGCATGCTCCCCGCAATTATGGCAGATTGTGAGAAGGGAGTGATCCGGTGGACCTGAACCAGCCCGCGCAGGCGCGTAGCGTGCGTGAGTGTAGTGGTAGGACACAGCCGGGCACTGCTCGGATCGTCAATGCATGTGGCCGTAGTCGAGGCTGACCTGCGGAATCCTGGCGCTATCGTCGGCAGCCGTCCCCTCGGGGAACTAGTGGACTTCAACGAGCCGGTCGCGGTCCTGCTGGTCGCGGTCCTGCATTTCGTCAAAGATGCCGAGGACCCGTACGGCATCGTCGCCACGCTGCGGTCCGCGATGGCACCGGGCAGTTTCCTGGTCATCTCCCACGTCACCCAGGACGGCGTGTCCGGCGAGGAATACGCGGGCGGCGTCTCGGTCTATGAGAAGGCCTCGGCCCCGGTCATCCCCCGCCGGCATGGCGAGGTGCTGAAATTCTTCGACGGCATGGACCTGGTCGACCCGGGCGTGGTCAACATCAGCCAGTGGCGCGGCGACGGACCGCCGATGCGCCAGCTCATTTACGGCGGCGTCGCGTGCCAGTGGTGATCACGAGCGGTGAGGGCCATCCGCCAGATACGGCCCGTCAGGATCCGTTCCGACCGCAGCCGCCGAAACCATTGACAAGTTGCGCATCTGGCCCAGAACCCGCCCGTTACCATCTGCAGGTCCGCGCCAGACCCGCGGCCAGGTTCGCGGCGCGGGTCAGCCTCGCCTCACGTGTCGTCTTGTCCGGTTTCAGCGTGCCGGCGCGCCGCCCCCGGGGGGGCGGTGACAGCTCCGCCGGGGGCGGCGGTGCCGGGGCCGCCGGCCCCGCCGAGGAACACGCAGCCGTAGCTTGCGTCGGTCGGCTGGACCAGCAGGTCCGCGCCGGCGACGACCATGGGGACCTGGACGAACGTGGGGACGCTGGCGGTCCAGGCCAGCCTGCCCGTCGTCAGGCGGAAGGCGGCGAGCACACCCGGCTGGTGCAGTCGCGACGCGGTGTCGCCGACCACGACCGCGTACGCGCCGAAGCGCAGCACCCGCCCGCTGGAACTCGCGGGCGCCGGCGCCGTCCAGCGCACGGACCCGCTGGCGGCGCGCAGATCGACAAGCCGCAGCCCCTTGCCTCCCGCGACGGCGCCCTCGTAAAGCAGGTCCGTTCCGGTGTCGAGCAGCATCTGCCAGCCCTGGTACGGGACGTGCCAGCGCACCCGGCCGGTCTTCGGGCCGATCAGGTAGAGCACGTCCGGGTTGGATGTCGTGACGACGACCCCGCCCGGCCCGGACGCCACCGCGGCGCCCGGCGTGCCGAAGGTGACCGTCCACACCGTCCGCCCGGTCGCCGGTGACAGCGCCATCACCTGGTCACGCCTGGAGATGACCACGAGCCCGGAGGCCAGCGTCGGCTCCGGTTCTGACGGCATGCCGGTCCGCGTCCACAGCAGCCTGCCAGTGCGGGAGCTGTATCCAAGCAGCTTGCCCGAGGGTTCTCCGCCGGCCGGGGCGATCACCACGCCGTCGGCCGCGAGCGGGCCCAGGGAGTTCCCGGCGGTCCTGCCCCAGCGCACGTGGCCCGTGGTCAGGTCGACGACCGTCAGCGTGGCGAAGCCGCGGATCATCGCGAGCCCGCCGTCGCCGGTCAGCGTCTGGCTGCCCGTCTCGCCCTGCTTGCCAAGCGGGAGGGTCCAGCGGACGGCGCCCGTCGCGCCGTTCAGCGACAGCAGCCGCGAGGCGTCGCTGACCTGCCCGAGCAGGACGATCACGCTGCCGCGCCACTGCCACAGGCCGTACACCATGTTCGAGGCGGACGCGAGCGGACCGTTCCCGATCAGGGGGAAGGACCGCTTCCACAGCTGGCGGCCGTCGCGCAGGCTCAGCGCGTACACGGCGTTCTCCTCGGCGAAGACCGCGGTGCCGCCGATCACGAGCGGCCGCAGCCCGATCCCTTGCGTCTTCGGGTCCGTGGGCAGCCGGACCTGCCAGCTGACCCGGCCGGCGGCGCTGACCTCCTCGGCCCAGGCCCGCCGGGCGGGTCCGGTACCGCCGCAACCCGTCGGGGCAGCGGCAGGGGCGGCGGACGCGGCCGGAGCGGCCATGGCGGCGTGGGTGCGCGGCGCCCGGGTAATGGTGCCGTGCGGCGGCGCGGTCGTCGCGGCGTTGCCGCCGCAGGCTGCCGCGGCGAGCGCGGCGGCGGCGAGGCAGCCCATCGTGAGCGGAAGACTCCTCATGACTTCTTGGACGCGCCGCGCCGCCGATTCGTTCCGGCCAGGCGGCCCGCCGGCCAGGCGGCCACGTGTCCAGGCGGCCCGCCGGCCGCCGGATAATGTCGGCTTCCAGCCGTAGAATCGCCGCGTGGCCTCCGCCTCCGACGTCCTGCACCGCGTGTTCGGCTTCGAGCAGTTCCGCGGCCAGCAGCAGGAGATCATCTCGCACATCATCGACGGTGACGACGCCCTCGTGCTGATGCCGACCGGCGGCGGCAAGTCGCTGTGCTACCAGATCCCCGCGCTGGTCCGGCCGGGCACGGGCGTGGTCATCTCGCCGCTGATCGCGCTCATGCAGGATCAGGTTCAGGCGCTGCGCCAGCTCGGGATCGCCGCCGACTTCCTGAACTCCACGCAGGACACCGGGACGCGGCACGTCGTCGAGCAGCAGTTCCGGGCCGGCGAGCTCGACCTGCTGTACCTCGCGCCTGAGCGGCTCCGCAACGAGGCCACCCTCAAGCTGCTCGACAGCGGCAAGATCTCGGTCTTCGCCATCGACGAGGCCCACTGCGTGTCGCAGTGGGGGCACGACTTCCGGCCCGACTACCTCGAGCTCCAGGTGCTGCACGAGCGCTGGCCCGACGTGCCGCGGATCGCGCTGACCGCCACCGCCACGCAGGCCACACGCGAGGAGATCGCGATCAGGCTCAAGCTGGCCGGCGCGCGGATGTTCGTCTCCTCCTTCGACCGGCCGAACATCGCCTACAACATCGTCCCCAAGAACGAGCCCAAGCGCCAGCTGCTGTCGTTCCTGCGCACCGAGCACGCGGGCGACGCCGGGATCGTGTACTGCCTGTCGCGCGACTCGACCGAACGGATCGCCGCGTTCCTCACCGGCAGCGGCATTCCCGCGCTGGCTTATCACGCCGGGCTCGAAGCCGGCACCCGTGCCGCGCATCAGGCCCGTTTCCTGCGCGAGGACGGCCTCGTGATGGTCGCCACCATCGCGTTCGGGATGGGGATCGACAAGCCGGACGTGCGGTTCGTCGCCCACCTGGACATGCCGCGGTCCGTCGAGGGCTACTACCAGGAGACCGGCCGGGCCGGGCGCGACGGGCTGCCCGCCAGCGCGTGGCTCGCCTACGGCCTCGCCGACGTGGTGCAGCAGCGCCGGCTCATCGACGGCTCCGACGGTGACCTGGCGCACCGGCGGCGGCTGCACACCCATCTGGACGCGATGCTGGCGCTGTGCGAGACCACCGAATGTCGCCGCACGCAGCTTCTGGCCTATTTTTCCGAACGGGCGGTGGCCTGCTCCAACTGCGACACGTGCCTGTCGCCGCCGGTGGTCTGGGACGGGACGGTCGCCGCGCAGAAGCTGCTGAGCGCCGTGGTCCGGCTGGACAGGGAACGCGATCAGCGGTTCGGGGCGGGCCAGGTCATCGACATCCTGCTCGGCCGCAAGACCGGCAAGGTGCTCGAGCCGCGGAACCGGCACGACGAGCTCTCGGTGTTCGGCATCGGCAGCGAGCTGAGCCAAGCGCAGTGGCGCGGTGTCGTCCGCCAGTTGCTGGCGCAGGGGCTGCTGGCGGTGCAGGGCGAGTACCAGACGCTGGTGCTCACCGAGGCCAGCGGCGAGGTGCTGCGCGGGCAGCGTGCGGTGATGCTGCGCCGCGACGCGGCGGTGCCCAAGCCGGCGCGTGCCGCGCGCGGGTCAGGCCAGGGGGCGGCGGCGGGCGGCGGCGGGCCGGCGCGTCAGGAGCCGGCCGGGGCCGCGGACCTGTCCCCCGGACAGGCCGCGTTGTTCGAGAAGCTGCGCGCCTGGCGCGGGCGGTGCGCTAAGGATCAGTCCGTGCCCGCCTACGTGGTGTTCCACGACGCGACGCTGCGCCAGATCGCGGCCGTCTCGCCGACCTCGCTCGCCGGGCTGTCGCAGATCAGCGGCGTCGGCGAGGCCAAGCTAGCCAAATACGGCGAGCAGATCCTTGAGGTGCTCGCCGATCCCGCGCGGTTACCGGCCCGCGCGGGCAGCGAGCAGGAGTTCTTCGCCCGCCTCGACCAGGCCGGGGTGCTGGTGCGCAAGCGGTTCAGCGCCAAGAATCCCGGCCAGGTCACCGGGTACGCGGTCGCCCAGCCCGGCGACACCTCCAAGGACGGCGGACCCGTCTGGTACGGCGGCGGCAAGCTGGCCGCCGATCTGAGCTGGCCTAAGCTGCGGCAGCGGTGGACCCCGCATCGGGCCGCGCCCGACCGGGCGCACCTGAACCTGACCGCCGCCGAACGGAACGCCATCTGGGACCACGCCACCAAGGTGACAGCCGGTGCTGCCACGCAGATCCGTCACCTGGCCGGGACGAACCCGGCTGCCGCCGCCGACGCCGCCTGGGCTGCCTCCGACACCTTGCACGTGGCCGCTGCCATGCTCGGCAGCCGCATTCTGCGCCAGGCCGCCGACGCCTACGACCGAGCCGCCCGCGCCCCTTTCGGCCGCATCCCGCCGCCCAGTCCGGCCGGGAACCAGCTCCGCCAGGCCGCCCGGCTGCTGTCCGCATTCGCCCACCTGACCGGCGACCGGTCGCTGGCCCCGGTGGTGCTGATCACCCGGCTGGCGGCGCTCGCCGAGGCCGTCGCCGAACTCCGCGACGTCCAGCAGCACGCCGCCCAGGCCGCCGCCGCACGCGCTGCCGCCGAGCACCTGTACGCCGTCACCCGGCCGGTACCCGCACCGCCGCCGCGCCCAGCCCAGCGCGCCAGCACCGCCGCCCAGCTCGCCGCGACGTCCTTCCCCAAGCCAGTCCGGCCAGGGCAGCGGCCACACGCACCAGGACAGCCCGATCAAAACGGCTCGCGGCCACCGCGCAGGCCATCACCACCACGGCCACGCGGCCCGAGCCGCTAGCCTTCACACTCGGCGTGCCTCTTTGACCTGCGTACGCCTGCGTGGGATGCTGCCTCGTCAACTCGACCAGGCGAACGCGGAGGCAAGGTGCGCGAGATCGAGGTCAAATATCACATTGAGGACTTGGAAGCGCTGCTAGTCGCGCTCAAGGCCCGTGGTATCGAGCTGAGCGACCCCGTCTACCAGGATGACCAGGCGTTCGCGCCGGACGGCTGGCAGTTTGGCGACAGCAAGCTCGGCGTCTCGTTCGTGCGCCTGCGTACCGTGAACGGTCGGCATTACTTTGCGCTCAAGCAGCCAGGCGAGAATGCGCAAGCCTGTTTGGAGTATGAAACCGAAGTCGCCGATCGCGCAGCCATGCACGGCGCGATCCTGCGTATGGGCTACTACCCAACGGTGCGTGTTGCCAAGACGCGCCGCACGGCCACGCTGGAGCGCTGTTCGCTCTGCGTCGATGACCTGGAAGGCGTCGGTGGCTTTCTAGAGCTTGAGCGCCTGGTGCGAGACGACGTGTCAGCCGAGGTCGTTCAGACGGAGCTGGCCACGTTCGTTGCAT
Organism: Actinomycetota bacterium; assembly: GCA_027314595.1. Taxonomy (GTDB): domain Bacteria; phylum Actinomycetota; class Actinomycetes; order Streptosporangiales; family Streptosporangiaceae; genus Trebonia. Next base: position 14,002 of record DAHVAN010000036.1, read on the forward strand.
CTCTCGGCCTCAGAGCCGTACGCACCGATGAGACCTACGACTCGCTTGTTCGTGCCGCTCAAGCGTCGTCCGCCTGATCTTCCAGCCTGCCAAGGACGGCGGTAGCAAGAGCCTCTGCTGCTTCGCCCGGAGTTTGAGTCCCGATGTCGTGTGTCAGTACCGTGAAGCCGTGCTCGGTCAGCTCGGCTGCCGCCGTGGCGTACAGCGCGGCCTCAGCCATGCTGACCGCCTGGCCGCCGCGGTGGAACCGGCTGTACAGTCCGCGTTTCTCCGCCCGTTCCCGGGCGCACGCTGCGTCACCGCTGAGGATGACGCAGAGGTCAGGCCGGTCGGCGTGCTGGTTGAGCTGCCACACGAACTCGGGTGCTACCCCGTCCAGGCGTTGCAGGACCAGCGAGGAGGCGAGGTAGCGGTCACAGAGCACGAGCCGTCCGGCTTGCAGTGCCGGGCGGATCTCGTGCTCAAGGTGCTGGTAGCGGTCGGCAGCTACCAGGCAGGCCAGCGTCAGGCCGTGGTAGTCGTCGGTGCCGAAGCGGGCCAGGCTGCCGAGCGGTGTGGCCGTGGGTTCTCTGGTCGCCACGACGGAGCAGCCGTGAGCCGTGAGCCGGTCGGCCAGCAAACCGGTGAGTGTGCTCTTGCCGATGCCGCTCGGGCCGTCGACGGCGACGAAGAAGCCCTGGTGCATGTTCATGCCGTCCCGCTGCGCTGGTACTGCTCCCGTGACAGTTCGACCAGTCGTTCGCGCACTTCGCTGATGCTGGCCTCACCGAACTGGATGTTGACTGAGAAGTTGAACTCATCCCGTCCGCGCATGGCTTGGTCCAGGCCGCCATCGGTCAGGTCGACCGCGGTGTAGTCAAGGAGCTGCTTTGGCTCGTACTGGCCGGTGGCGAGCAGTCGTTGCCATTCCGGGGTGCCGGGGTAAGGCCGGAACTCGAAGACGCTCGCGCGGAACGAACCGGGCTGTGACTCAGCTATGCGCCACAGGTCGTAGACGTGCCGCACGGTCGCGGACAGCTCGGCTCGCGTCTCGGTCGGGAACCCGAGGATGAAGTAGCCCTTGACTGAGATGCCGCGTGACACGAGTCGGCGCACGACCGCGCGCGTCATGTCCGGCGTGATGCGCTTGCCCATGTACTGAAGCAGTCGTTCGCTGCCTGACTCGATGCCGAGTGCCACTTCCCGTAGCCCGTTCGCGGCCAGTTCGTCAAGCAGTTCGTCGTCGGCCCGGTGCAGGATGTTGATGCGCCCGGTCGCGTCCCACGCGTAGTGGCTGCCGGTGTGGTGCGCGCTGAACGCCGTCATGCACTTGCGGATGAACCGCTCGTAGCCGAGGAACAGGTCATCCACGAAGCGGAAGGCCGTCACGCCGCAGCGGGCGTGCAGCTCGTCCATCTCCACAAGGATGTTCTCCGGGTCACGGGTACGGATCGTGATGTCCGGGTTGGCGCTGACCGCAGCACCGCAGAATGAGCAGTCATAGGGACAGCCGCGGGCACCGACCATGCTGGCCTCATACCGTCCGTCCGGCGCCTCGTAGGGATCGTCGGCAAGGAAACACCTGTCCACGAACGGCAGCCCGTCTATGTCTGGCGCGAGGTAGCGGCTGTCGGCCGCGCCGCCGCCGGTCTGCGGTGTCTTCATGACTGGATCGAGCCACATCACGCCGGGCAACCCGGAGCGGTAGCGCCAGTCCTTGAGTAGTTCTATGACACGCGTTTCACCCTCGCCGAGCACGAGCGCTTCGAGCCGTGCGAACCGGGGATCGGCCAGTACGTCGTGCGGCATGGCTTTCGCCTGGTGCCCGCCTGCCATTACCTGAATGCCAGGGTCCAGGCCAGCCGCGACCCGCGCGCTGATCTCATACGTCGGTGCCAGCAGGTTGAAGCCAGCCCACCGTGGCGACTGCTCGTTGATGATCCCGATGGTCTGATCGACGCCTAGTCCCAGCGCTTCGGCGTCGATGACGCCGACGTTGAAGCCCTGGGACGCGGCGTAGGTGGCGATGTAGCCCATGCCGAGCACGGGCAAGGTGAAGTCGCTGGTCCGGGGGCGGAGGCTGTAGTCACGCAAGGGCGCGTTGACGAACAGGGCGTCGAGTGGTTGTGCGAGGTCCGCGCCGGCGATGGCGCGGTCAGCCGGTATCTCCATGCTGACTCCCCCAAGCGAGAGTGAGGAGTGTCAAAGTTGCGAGCTGGCCACCAGCGAGCCCTTGCCATAGCCGACCAAATGCCTGTTCGCTATCTGGCCATGGATATGACGGCGCGGCTCGCCTGGCCCAGGTGCGGACGGCCAAGTCCGCATAGGGGTAGCAGGCGAAGTCGTTGCTGTAGTCGGCCACGGCAGCGCTACAGGGATTGAAAGGGTGGGGTCTGGTTCCTAGCTAGGGTGGCTCGGATTCGAGGGTGAGGCCGGTCTGGCCGAGGAGCGCGGCGATGAGCGCGGGCTGGCGCTGGATGCGCCCGAGGCGGTGGCGGATGGTGGCGG
>DAHVAN010000040.1 GCA_027314595.1 Actinomycetota bacterium
CAGGCCCGGCGGCGGCAGAGGCGGCAAGGCACCGCCCGGCGATCGCGCCGGCCCGTGGGCCTTCACCAGGCGCGACGACCCCGGGCCCCCAGGCGGCTACGGGACCTGGACCCTGACCCTGCCCGGCGGCACCGAACTATCCGTCAAACTCGGCCCCGTCCCCGTCACTGACTGCGACCACCGGCACGAGTCCCGCGGCTACCAGCCCACTGACACCCTGCGGCACCTGGTCCAGGTCCGCGACGGCACCTGCACCTTCCCCGCCTGCACCCGCCACGCCCGCGACTCCGACTTCGAGCACGCCATCCCGTATGACCAGGGCGGGCGCACCTGCGGCTGCAACGCAGGCGCCAGAAGCCGCCGCTGCCACCGCGTCAAGCAATCACGGGGCTGGACCCTCACCCAGCCGCTGCCCGGCTGGCACCAATGGCGCACCCCCAGCGGACGCACCTACACCCAGGGACCCATGAAATACCCCGCCTGAACCAGGAACGGCCACCCAGCCACCCGCCCGCGACTAACCGGCGCGGCATCGACACCCCGCGGGCCGGACGCTGGCCCCCGCCCGCGGGAGACGCCACCCGAGACGCTCCGTGGCTCCAAATTGGCGCAGGCACATCATTTATCCACGCGCGGCCCCTTTAGCCGATCCCGGCCAGCGATTGCGCCTCGCCACGGTCTCGGCAGGCGCGCAACTCCACGATCATGCCGTCCCTGACGGTGGCGACGTCGTAGGTCAGGTCGCCCCCCTGCCACTGCCGGAACTGGTCGACGCCCGGCGTCCGCATCACGAGCATGACCTTCTCGCCGACGGCGAGGACCTGCTCAAGTTCGGCCCGCAGCCCGCGCTCCGCCTGCCGCAGCAGCGCCTTCTCCAGCTCGGCGCGGCCATGGCAGGTCTGCGGCTCCGGGTCCGCCAAGCCGGGATCGAGGTAGGTCCATTCAAGGTCGGGGTCCACGAATTCCATCATCCGCGCGATATCGCCCCGGTTGTATGCGAGGAAGGCCTCGCGCACGATCCACTCGTTCTGATTACACATTCCTGAATACCTCACCATGGTCATGCATAGGGCTGCCGCCAGCGTACTCCTGCGCAACCGCATGGCTCAGTAGCAGCCGATACCCGCATTGCATAAATAGCTCTTGTTCTGAGCGGCGCCCCTGCTCAGGGTCCAGGAGACGCCCCCGCCGCAAAACGCCGGCACTCCCCTGCCGGTACCGGCTGCGCTTTCGGGCGAAATCCGGTTGCCGGCCTTCCGGCGGACCCGCCACTGTGGACTCGTGCTCATACGACGTAAGGCCGCAGGCGACGCCGGAGCTATCTGGGCCGTCACCGCCGCTGCGTTCGCCCGCCCGGAGGAGGCTCAACCCCCCGTAGAGCCGACGCTGGTGGACGAGCTTCGCGCCAGCACGGCATGGCTGCCGTCCCTGTCCCTGGTCGCGATCGGCGGCGCCGACGACATCATCGGCCACCTGCTCTGCACCCGCGGGCATGTCGGCGCCGCGCCCGTGCTGGCGCTCGGCCCGTCCGTCCGGACAGCCAGCGCCGCGGCGCCGGGAGCGCCCTCATGCACGCGGTGCTCGGCGCGGGCGACGCGCTCGGCGAACCCCTGGTCGCGCTGCTCGGCTCCCCCGGCTACTACCGCAGGTTCGGGTTCCGGCTCAGCGGCGAGTACCAGATCACGCCGCCCCGTCCGCAGTGGCGGCCGTACTTCCAGGTGCGGACGCTGACCTCCTGCCATCCGGGCCTGTCCGGCGTGTTCACCTTTCCCGGGCCCTTCGACCGGACATGACGACGACACAGACTCCAGCCCGCCGACGGGCACAGGCTCAGCCTGCCAGGCTGGGGCTGCCAGGCTGGGGCTGCCAGGGCACTAGGCTTGCCGGGGAGCCGGCACCTACTGGGCGGAGGCAAGCCATGATCCGGACGACCGCGCGGACATGCCGGACGGCTTACCTCACCCCCGAGCCCGGCCGCGGCGCCCTGGCACGGCTCGCCACTGCGGCGTGATGACGCCCGAGGTTCTTGTCCGCTCCGGCACGTCGTGGGAGGCCGTCCCGTTCGCCGGGGAGATCATGCTGCTTACCGCCGCCGGACAGGCGGAGCTGTGGGAGCTGTGGGACCGCACCGAACGTGACGCGCCGCCGTTCTGGGCGTTCCCGTGGGCGGGCGGCCAGGCGCTCGCGCGGCACATCCTGGACAACCCCGGCGTGGTGGCCGGCCGGCGCGTGCTCGACGTCGCCTCCGGGTCCGGGCTGGTCGCGATAGCCGCCGCGAAGGCCGGCGCGGCCAGCGTCGTGGCCGGTGACGTCGACCCGAACGCGTTGACCGCGATCGCGGTCAACGCCGCGGCCAACGGCACCACCGTCAGCGCCCGCGCATTCGACCTCGCCGAAGACGGCGCATGCGGCGCGCAGGTGGTGCTCGCCGCCGACGTGTTCTACCAGCGCGACCTCGCCGCGATCGCGCTGCGTTTCCTGCGCCGGGCGGCCGGGGCGGGCGCCGACGTGCTCGTTTCCGACCCCGGCCGGGCCTTCCTGCCCGCCGGGGCGCTTACCCCGCTCGCCAGCTACGAGGTTCCGGTGCTCAGCGTGATCGAAGACACGCAGGTGAAGACCGTGACCATCTACCGCCCGGAACCGTTCCGGGCTGTATCCGCGTCTGGCCCAGCCTAACCGGGCCGGATGCGCCGTTGGCCCAAACGGGCGGGCCGGGGCGGTTAGGCGGGGACCACGACCGCTCCCGTCGCGGTGACCACGGTGACCGGCTCGGCCAGGACGGACGCGGCGGACGGGCCGCGGGACGGGTCGGCGCGGCAGACGACGCGCGCCTCGAACGCCAGTTGCCGGCTACGCCGGCCGACCGCCGTCACCGTGCAGGTCGCCTCGATGACGTCGCCGGCCAGCACCGGTGCGCGGAACTGCACGTCGGAGTAGGACGCGAAGAGCCCCTCGTCGCCGTCCATCCGAACGCAGGCCTCGGTCGCCACATCGCCGAACAGCCCGAGCACATACGCCCCGTCGACAAGCCCGCCGCCGTAGTGCGCGTCGCCGTGCTTGACATAACGCCGGTGGGTGACGGTGAGCCCGGCCCGCGGGCCGGCCGTCACCGTTCACCGCCGGCGGCAGCGCTCGCGGCGTCCGCGGCAGGCACGGGGTCCGTGGCGGGCGCGGCGCCCGTAGCGCGCACGGCGCTCGCAGCGGGGC
>DAHVAN010000059.1 GCA_027314595.1 Actinomycetota bacterium
CTGCAGGGACAAGGGCGGCGATGCAATGAGACCGGATTCATGCTTTGGAGGCCGCCATGCCCGCCCGTTTCCTGAAGTGGGCCGGATTCACTGTGATGGCCCTGTCAACCCTTGTCGCCGCCGTCTTCATCGTCGGCGAAACCTTCACCGACCCAGGGGGCTGGAAGGCGGCCGGGCTGGTCGCCGCGTGGGCCGTCCCGCTGGCGGTGCTCGCGGCCCTGGCCTGGTACCGGCCCGGCTGGGCCGTTCCGGTCTTCGCTGTCATGACCGCGGCGGTGATCGGCGTGAGCACCTGGCTCGCGGTAAGCCCGCGAGGAAAGGGGCCCGCCGACGCCATCCTCACGTTCGCCCTAGCCGCCGCGATCGCCGTGCTCGGCCTGAAGCGGACTGGCGTGGCCGGTGTGCTGCTGCTCATCGTCGGGATCGTTCCGTTCGCCGCGTCCACCCTGGTAAGCGGCCATGGTGGCTTTGGTTCGCTCGCGGCGGTGAGTTTCGTGCCTGTCGTAGCCGGGGTCTTGTACCTGCTATCTGCCAGCATCAAGGGCGGCCGTCCAGCACCGTCAGCACGCACAGACACCGGAACTGCGGAACTGCCGAAGGCGGCATGATCGCGCCGGGCTCACCCCTGGATCTGGTTCCGCCGACGGCGGTCCGGTGCAGTCGGCCGGACGTCCGGTTCCGCCGCAGACAGGGCGCCGGACGCTCGTCACGCCCCTGTCTGGCGAGGACGCACGCCACCGTGGTCAGAACTGGACGTTCTGTGCGCTACGGATAGTCCACCCGGCACGGCTGTTGACAGGGACAGAGTCGGCGATCCCGCGCTGTCGTGTCCCCATGCCGACGATCCGAATGGCCCTGCGGCCGGTCCTATCCTGCTGATGTGGACACGCTCGGCTTGGAGAGCCTGATTCTGTTCGTCTCCGACCTCGGGGAGTCGAGGGCCTTCTACGTCGACGGCCTGGGTTTGCCCGTGGTATTCGAGGACGACGTCATCGTCGTGGTGGGCGGCCCGGCGGGCCGGGTGGTGCTGCACCGCAACGACCAGGGTCACGACGAGCGGGGCATCTTCCCCGCCGGGGATGGCGTGGGCGGGGCGGCCGTGCGGTTCGCCGTGGAGGATCCCGATGAGTGCGAGCGGCAGGCGGCGCAGGCCGGGCTTTCGGTTCTGTGGCCGGCGCAGGACGCCGCGTGGGGGCGCTTCGTCGTGCTCGCCGATCCCGATGGCCGCTCGGTCGTCCTGGCCCGGATGAACCGCCCGGAGGCGCCGGCCCCGAGTTGAGGTCGTCGGCCGAGCTGGCCGACCGCATTGACCTTGTCGCGCGAATGCGCGAAGTCGCCGACCGACGCCGAGGGTCTCACGTTTCACTCACACTGTGTGATCGGTGCCGGACCGGGCCGTGCCGTAGGTTCATGCGTGCGGCTGATCTCTTGCCGGCAGCCGCGGGCCAGGCCGGCGGCAGTCCGCGTCAGCAAGCAGGCCGCTTCGTGCCCGCTGCCCGTCACTGACTTCTTACCGCCCAGCCGGTAAAGTGGGTGGGAACCTTACAGCACGTGCTGTAGGGTTCTGCGAACGCGAGAGGCGGTGTAAGGCCATGACCTCCAGCAGCGCCGAGCAGCTACCTGAATGGGGTCCGGCTGAGCATGTCCCAGCGGAGGAGCTTCTCCGCCGCCAGGGCATCCGCCCGATCGAGTCGGTCGATGAGCTGGCCTGCCCGGACCTCTTCGAGTCCGACGATGAGCTGGACGAGTTCATCTCGTACGTGCATGCCTCCCGGCATACCGGGCTCGTGTGAGCATCATCGTCCTCGACACCGACGTTGCCTCCACGATCCTGCGCGAGCGCCTGACCGATCCCCTCCGTTCCCGCCTGGCCGGCCACTCCCTCTGCATCAGCTTCGTGACTCTCGGCGAACTGACCCAGTGGCGGGTCATCCGGGACTGGGGCCCTCGCCGGATGGCAAGTTTCGAGGCATGGCGCCACCGGGTCGGCCTGCTCCCCTACGACGAGGCAGTTGCCATCAAATGGGGCGAGATCCAAGGCAACGCTCACCTTAGAGGCCGCCCGCGGCCGGCTAACGACAGCTGGATCGCCGCCTGCTGCCTCGCCCACGACCTGCCACTGGCCACCTTCAACACCAAGGACTTCGCCGACTACGCGGAACACGACGGCCTACGCCTGGCTGGAACCGAAGCGCGGTAGAGGCAGCTCCCCGGCACCCGCACAGACTTTCCCTGTCCGCCCGGCCCAGCGCCTCCAGTTCACGGGCGAAGGCCTCGATGCCGGAGCGGCAGACGGAGAACAGCGGCAGGGACCTGGCGCGGCACCAGCCGCTGAACTGGCGCAAGCCCAGGTGCAGGCCTCGCGGGTCAGGCCACGGAACCCGGCGAGCGCGAGCCGCCCGGCAGCGGTGAACGCCGGCCCGGACGGGAACCAGGGAAGCTGAAGCGGTCGCGGCGGTCATCACGGCGCCTCCAGGGACAGCCGGGACCTGAAGGGCTGTCGGCGATCATGCAATTCGGCTCTGGCGATGATCATGTGACGTGTGCTGGTCAGGGTGCCTGCCCGACGGCCGGGATCCGCGGCCGGCGTTGATGCCCGGGGACACCGTGACGGCGGTCATAGCCGTCACCCGGTTTCGCCCAGGATCGAGAACGCGCGGGCGTAGCCGGAACCGGCCCGCCAGGATGACGGGCGTGCACGTCACGGGGCATTGAGGGGCCGTCACGGTGGACAGCGTCGAGGTGGGCGGGGACGTGGTGAGGTTCCAGGTCCGGGCGAAGGCAGGCGACGCGGCCTGCCCGGGTGCAGCAGGCGGTCGTCGAGGGTTCACGACCGCTACCAGCGGCAGCTCGACGACCTTCCTGTTGGCGGCCTGCGGGCGCGGGTGATCGCGGGCATTCGCCGGTTTCAGGTGCCCCGATCCCCGGTGCGGGCAGTCCACGTTCTCTGAGCAGATCCCGGGGCTGACCACGCCGTTCGCGCGCCGCACCCCGCCGCTGACCGGGGCACTGGTCAAGGTAGCGCTCTCCCTGGCGGGCCGGCCAGGGTCCAGGCTCGCGGCGAAGCTCGCCATGCCGTGCTGCCGTGACGTGCTGATCCGGCTCATCCGCGCCCAGCCCCTGCCCGCGGCCGGCCAGATCGAGGTGACCCGGCGCCGGTGACTTCGCGGCCCGGCGCCGGCAGTCGCACAACACCATCCTGGCCGGCATGGACACGCACAAGCCGGCGGACGTGCTGCCCGGCCGCGCGGCCGCCACGCTCGCCGCCTGGCTGCGCGAGCACCGGGAGGTCCAGGTGGCGTGCAGGGACAGGGCCGGGGCGCACGCCGAGGGCATCCGCACCGGAGCCCCGCAGGCGGTCCAGGTCGCCGACCGGTTCCGAACCTGTGCGACGCGGCCGGGAAGACCGTAGCCGCGCACCACCGCTGCCTGCGCGCCGCCGCCTGATCCCGATGCCGCATCCTCGCCCGGGCGCGCTCGGAGGCTGTCCGAACGGACCCGGGAGCGGTACACGGCCGTGCACGAGGCCCTGGCCCGCGGCCTGTCGCGCGCCGCCGTCTCGCGGGAGCCGGACCCCGGCATCCAGACGGTGCGCCGGTTCGCGAACGCTGCCAGCGCGGAAGAACTCCCCGGCAAGGCCGAGAACCGCGCCACCAGGCTCGACCCCTGGATCGACGTGGTCAACCAGCGGTGGAACGAGGGCGCCGCCAACGCCGAGGCCATCACCGCCGAGTTGCGGCCCCTCGGGTTCAAGGGCAGCGCCCAGGTGGTCCGCCGCTACCTCCAGCCCCTCCGGCTGCCCAGATCCAGCCCCGGCCACCCCGGCCCGCACCGCCGCAGGCACGCCTCCGCGGCCCGTGCCGTCCCCAAGCCCCGCGCGATCAGCAGGGCGCTCCTGACCCGTCCCGGCCACCTGACCCAGGACGACGCGCTGATCGTGAAGAACGCCACCACCGGATGCCCCCGCCTTGAGCACCTCCACCAGCACGTCCGGGAACTCGCCAAGATCATGGCCCAGCGGCGCGGCCAGGAACTGCCCGCCTGGCTGGACGCCGTCGAGGCCGACGACCTGCCCGAACTGCGCAGCCTCGCCACCGGCATGCGCCACGACCTGGGCGCCGTCGAGGGCAACGTCACCCGCGTCAAGCGCCTCAAGCGAGACGGCTACGGACGCGCGAAGTCCGACCTCCTCCGGGCCCAGATACTCCTCGCCACCTGACCCGAGCGTCACGTGATCATCGCCAGAGCCGAATAACGTGAGCGCCGACAGCCAGCCTTGCGATCGTCTTCGGTGAACCCGGCGGCGTGGGGTGACCCGGTGCGCCGGCAGCCTGTCGAACGGGCTGCGGACTGGGAGGTCCGCGGTCAGCGTCAGCAGTTCCCTGAAATCCAGCGACACCAGGGCCTGCCCTACCCGCTGCTTGAACTCGTCCACGGCCAGCCTGCCCTCGACGAAAGAGTCTTGGAGAAGCCTGACAGCGCGATCCCGGTCGGCTGCTGAGGCCGGCATGCGATCCCGGCGCGCGGCTGCCATGGCCCACCTCCAGCCTGGACACTGCCCGATCTCCCGCAAGGACAGGTCAGTTAAACATAAGCGCCCACGGCGGTGAGGACCCGGTCCCAGGCTTCTGCACTGTCGTGGGGCCCGCACGACGATGGCCGAGGAAGGAACAGGCAGTAGTAAGACTCGCCGACAACGCTGAACGCACGGGCTGCAACGCTGAGCCGACGCCGGGGCAATGCGTCCGGCGCACCGGACTGCCGACCGACTCGGCTCCGCCTGCTACCGTTACCAGCACGGCCATGACTAGGAGCTTCCCTGGAATACCGGCCCGTGACCCACCAGGACAGCAGTCCCTTGACGCTGCGGACAGTCTCTGACGCCCGTATTTCTGCCAGGCGCGTGGGTAAGCACAAGTCGGCCGCTCGAACCACAAGTTGGCGGCGGTCCCATTCCAGAGTCCGAAGTTGCCTTCGGAAGCAATCAGACAGTGTTCCCATCGATCTGAGAACCTGATGTCCATTCAAAGGAGCGCAGCCTGGAGGTGTCAAGAACTCCCCCGGAGACGTTTAGAATCCTTCTAGCGCAAATGACGTATTCATCACGCGCATCTTCGTACTCTGCGTAATCTTTTCGCCAATCAGCCAGGTCGCCAACGGGTGCATCTTTTTAAGGGGCGTGATCTTGCTCTGATTTCCGCTTGAGCCCTCCCGGGTATGGGAGTGTCGGTGTGGTTGCGGATGTTCCGGACATTGCTGAGGGTGATCTGCGCTGGTCAGTGGCGGCGAGACCGGGCT
>DAHVAN010000086.1 GCA_027314595.1 Actinomycetota bacterium
GCGCCTGCCCCGCCCAGCGGCGGACAGGCCACCACCATCCGGATACCTCATAACACCGCAGTAGCCCCGCCAGCAGCCCCCGTCACCACGCCACGCCGCGCAGGCGCCAACTGTGAGAATCCTGACAATTCAATCCCTGTATCCGTCCGCCACCGTCGCCGGTCACGGCCCTCAAAAGTGCGAAACTCCAGTAACCTCACGGGTATCAAAATCGCCTGTCGTCCCGGCTGTCTCGCGTTGAGCTCAGCGCTCGTGAGGTGTGTGGCCCCCTGCGCGGTGACCGGTTCCTAATGGACATCAGCCCCGACCGGCAAGCTGCTCTCGCAGGCGTTCCAGGATGGGCACGTGCCCTTTCAGGACCATGTCGCGGGCCTGGTCGAATGTCATCCATTCGGCGCGGTCGATCTCCGGGAACTCCTGGATGCTCCCGGAACCCTTCGGCCATTCCATGGCGAAGGTGTTGCTGTGAAATCCCCGGATATCGTAATCGCCCTCTACCGCGTAGGTCGTGATGATCTTGCCGCTCGGCTGCCGGCTCTCCCCGAGCGGCAGGAGGTCGCCGGCGGGCGGCGGCGAGCCCATCTCCTCCTCGAACTCCCGCAGCGCGGCGGCGACCGGTTCCTCGCCCTCCCCGTACTCGCCCTTGGGAATCGACCACGCCCGTGCCTGCTTCTTTTCCCAGAATGGTCCGCCCATATGTCCGAGGAGCACTTCGAGACCGCGCTCCTCACTGAGCCGGAACACGAGCAGCGCTGCGCTGCGTTTGGCCATTTCGGCACCTCCGTGGGCCAGTCGTAGGCTCGCCCTGTCCACTCCACGGCTCCCACGGGCAGTAGGGTATCGATCCCTTGCCCGCACGCGGGTCACCGAGACGCGGGCAGTAGGGTATCGATCCCCTGCCCGCACGCGGGTCACCGAGACGCGAGCAGTCCCACGCTGTGGTTCCGCAACACGTGGTCCTGGACCGAAGGCGGGCCCAAGCCCAGGCTCGCCCGCGCCGGCTCGTCGTACCCGGCCGTCCGCGCGGAACATCGCCAGCTCGGCGATCTCTACCTGTACGCGGAGCGGGAGGCCGGCCTGCTCTTCTGCGAGAACGAGACGAACATGCCCCGCGTGTTCGGCCAGCCGGCGCGCACGCCCTTCCCGAAGGACGGCATAGGCGACCATCTCCTGCGCGGCGCGGCCACCGTGAACCCCGACGGCGCCGGGACCAAGGCCGCCGCGCACGTCAGCCTCTCCGTGCCAGGCGGCGGCCAGGCGGTGGTCCAGGTGCGGCTGACCCGCGAGGACCCCGCGGGCGTGGCGGAGCCGTTCGCGGAGGCGGACGAGCTGTTCGCGCGGCGGCGGGCCGAGGCGGACGAGTTCTACGAGATGATCACGCCGCCGTCGGTGGGCGAGGACGCGAAGGCGGTCATGCGGCAGGCGCTGGCGGGGATGCTCTGGTCCAAGCAGTGCTACTACTTCGACGTGGACCAGTGGCTGCGCGAGCGGCGCGCCCACCCGCTGCGGGCGCCGGTCAGGCGGGGGAGCCGCAACGAGTCCTGGTTCCACATGTTCAACCACGACGTGGTGTCGATGCCCGACAAGTGGGAGTACCCGTGGTACGCGGCCTGGGACCTGGCGTTCCACTGCATCCCGCTGGCCATGGTGGATCCTGAGTTCGCCAAGGACCAGATCGACCTGATGCTCTCCCAGGACTACCTGCACCCCACCGGCCAGATGCCCGCGTACGAGTGGAATTTCGGCGACGTGAACCCCCCGGTGCACGCCTTCGCGGCCCTGTTCCTGCAGAACCTGGAGGCCGACCTCGGCGAGGTGGACATTTCCTTCCTGCAGAAGAGCTTTGCCAGGCTGCTACTGAACTTCACCTGGTGGGTGAACCGCAAGGATCCCTCCGGGCACAACGTGTTCGAGGGCGGGTTCCTCGGCCTGGACAACATCGGGGTCTTCGACCGCAGTGCCGCGCTGCCCACCGGAGGGCGGCTCGAGCAGGCGGACGGCACCGCCTGGATGGCGATGTTCAGCCAGAACATGCTCGAAATGGCCCTGACCCTGCTCGAGGACGACGACACCTACGAGGGTTTCGTGCTCAAGTTCGTCGAGCGCTTCTTCTGGATCGCCGCCGCGGTGGACCCGATCGGTGACAACCCCGACGAGATGTGGGACGCCGAAGACGGCTTCTTCTACGACGTGCTGCGCCTGCCCGACGGCAGCGGTACCCGGATCAAGGTGCGTTCCCTGGTCGGCCTGCTGCCCATCTGCGCCGCGACCGTCATCGAGCCGGAGATCATCGAGCGGTACCCGCAGATCGCCGGGCAGGTGGCCGCGTTCCTGCAGCGCAACCAGGACCTGCTGGTCAACATCGCCGACCCGCTGGTGCCGGGGGTGCACGGCCGGCGCCTGCTGTCCCTGGTGAACGAGGACAAATCGAATGCCCGACCGGCTCGGGGACGAGGATGACGCTGTTCGAAGTGGCCGAGGAACTCGCCGGCCGCCTGGTCGCCACGTTCCTGCGCGGCAGCGACGGACGGCGCCCCGTCTACGGCGGGGCCAAGCTGTTCCAGGACGACCCGCACTGGCGTGACCTCGTCTTGTTCTACGAGTACTTCCACGGCGACAACGGGGCCGGGCTCGGCGCCTCGCATCAGACCGGGTGGACCGGCCTGGTGGCCAGGCTGATCCAGTCCCTTGGCCAGTTCGACGCCGACGGCGTGCTCAACGAGCGCCGGTGGCCGATGGCCCGCCCCTACCGCCACCCTCCCGGCTGAGCGCCGCGCCGGCCGTCGCGGCTCCTCGCCGCTCGCCGCGCGCCCCGGGCTCTGCCGCGGGCTTTCCCGCCGCCCCGGCTACTGCCGCCGGTTATCCGGAACGGAGCGGGGTGTCTCATCCCGCGCCACCTGCTCCGGCACGCCGACGTCCTCGGGGGTGAGCGGCCCCGTCCGGCGCAGCCCGACCGCGATCAGCGGGAATATCAGGACCGACAGCACGCCAGCGCCGACCAGGGCGGCGGACGTGCCCGGGAGCATGATCCCGTCCTGCTGCCCGATGTCGGCCAGGGCGATGAGCAGCGGCAGCGAGGTCGCCGTGATGAACGTCATCTGCACGAGCCCGGTCGCGTCCTGGCCCTCCCTGATGACCCGCCGGGCCACGCCGCTCCTTGCCAGCCACGGAACCACGGACATGACGATGGCAAGCACCCCGACCAGGGCCACCGAGGCGAGGGCGATGAAATGACCCCGTTTGGTCAAGAACACGGCGACGATGAGGATCGGGAACAGTTCCCCCACCGCGCCCGCGGCGAACACGTGGCGGCCGAACTGGCCGCCGAGCATCCCGTTGTCCCGCAGGATGGGCAGCAGCGTGCCCAGCGCCGTCGTGGTCAGCGCCAGCCCGACCGGCACGTAGTCCTTGATGTAGCCAGCCGCCGTCAGCGCCCCCGCCACCCCCACGGCCAGCCCCGCGGAGATCGCCCAGCCGCCGATCGCCAGCCGTCCGGGTTTGCGCCGCAGCAGGCTGGGGTCCAGCTCGTAGCCGGCCAGCAGGAACAGGAAGCCGAGCCCGATGTTGGCCAGCAGCTGGATGCTGCCCGTCTCGGCCAGCCCCAGGACATGCGGGCCGATCAGGACGCCGCCTAGCAGGAAGATGACGACCTGCGGAATTCGCGGGCCCGGCAGGACGGCGACCACGATGGGCGCGAGCGCGGCCACGATCGCCACCGCTACCAGGTCGTTCAGGCCTTGAACCAGGTTCACGGTAGCAGGGGAATGTACCCACGTCAGGCGCCGCGCAGCACACCGGAGCCGAACGCGTTCAGACGTGTACATACGCCACGGTGTGCGATACGTTGCCACAGTGCGCACGTTTTCTCCACGTTCGCCTGCCGGCGCCGACACCGCACCGGAGGTCTACCCGCTGTCCGGCGCGACGGACCTGCTCGGCAGGATGCCGGTGCGGCTGCGGGCCGAGCACGGCGACCTGGTGGCCTACGGGTTCGAGAACCAGCGCATCGCCGTCCCCGCGGCGCGGATCGGCGCCGTCCGCATACACCGCGGGTGGGGCAAGCAGTGGGGACGAACCGGTCCGGCGCTCCTCGTCCTGGACAAGAGCGGCCGGATGCTGCTGCGGGCGCCGGGCGCCTGGGGCGCGCTGCCGCGCTCGATGCCCATGACGCCGGACCTGCGTCCGGGCTCGGCGGCCTTGGGCAGCCTCGGCGAGCTGTGCGACAGCCTGAAGATCGCCCGCCCGGAGTACCTGACCGCGCGGGAGGTCCGCCAGCAGAAGGCGACATGGCAGCGCGCGCCGGGTTACCAGAAGGTGCGGATCAGGTCCCGGGGGTACCTGCTCACGCTGCTGGCGCTGGCGGTGTTCGGCCTGATAGCCGGCGGGCTCGGGGTGGCGGTCGGGGTGCTGCTCGCCAGGCTGCTTCCCTGGGACATCGGCGACGTGCGGAACCTGATCGGCATGGTGCTCTGCGGCGCCGCCGTCTACGGCACGTTCCGGCTGTGCAATTTCACGCTCCGCGCGCTGAACTGGCTGGCGGTCTCGCGGAACGTCGGCGCGCTGGCGCCGCCCGGCCGGTTCTTCGGCGCCAGGTACCGCCGCCGCAGCCGCAAGCTCGCGGGCTTGCTGACGGTGCTGATGGTGGCCTCGATTCCGGCGCTGATCGTGTGGGGGCCGTTGATCGGGCTGGTCTCGCTGGCCCACGGGTTCTCCGACCAGGCGCTGGTGTCGACGCTGCGGCAGGGCAGCATCAGCACGCCGGGCTACGTGATCGACGTGCCGACGTACTCCACCGACAGCAACGGCAACACCGTGGTGACCGACCACCCGACGCTCTTGTTCCAGACGTCGAGCGGGGTGACCATGAAGACGCCCGACCCGGCGATCGCCGGCTGGACCTGGCCGATGAACCCGCAGCAGCAGGTGACGATCGTCTACGAGCCGTCCGACCCGACGACCGCGGCGGTGGCCGGGCAGATCTCCGGTTCGCCCTGGCACGGCGCGCCGACAGGCAACGTCATCGCGGGCGCGCTGCTGACGGTCGCGCTCATCCCGCTGACCTGGCTGACCGTCCGGCGCATCAGGAACAAGCGCCGCGCGTCCCGCGAGGGCTTCTTCGAAGGCATGGTCTGAGCGCACGCCGCCCGAGCCCAGGCCGCCCGAGCGCAGGCCGCCCGAGCGCACGCGCCCCGCAGCGCTGACTTACGGGCGCCGGTTCCGTCTTTACCCGCGACAGAGGTGAGGTGAAGGCGGCGTGGTCGACCGGCACCGGCGCTGGCTGGCGTTTCCCGGCTGGCCCGGGCTCCGCATCCCCTGGCTCGCACGCGTGCCCGTGAGGCGGCGTGCGCCGGGCCGGCGGCGTGCGCCGGGCTCGCGCCGCGCGCCATGGCCGGCGAGCGACGACTCGTGGTCCTGGCTCGAGCCCTACCCCGGCCCGTTCACCGGGCCGCCGTCCCCCTCGATGTCGCTCGCCTTCGTCGCCGCCCTGCAGCGACTCCCGCCCGCTGACCGCGCCGCCCTGGTGCTCAGCGACGTGCTCGACTTCGGCGCCGGCGAGGTAGCCGAGATCCTGGACCGCGACCCCGCCGAGGTCGGCCTGCTGCTGGCCCGC
>DAHVAN010000099.1 GCA_027314595.1 Actinomycetota bacterium
CGCGCCGGGCGCCCCGGCCTGCGCCGCCGCCGGGCAGCCCGCGGTCACGGCCGGGCCCGGGGCCCGTACCGTGTCCGGGAACTGGCGGCTGCGCCATGAGGGGGACTCCTGCCTGACGAGAGAGAGGGGGAGACTCGAGCGGATACGCTCTGATATTCGAATCATATCACGATCTGCCGACATTTTTCGTCTGTAGATGCCTACTTTGGCGTTATGGTTTGCTTATCTTGGACCGCTCGGGTGCATGTGGCGCCGTGGAACGCGGTTCCAACCGTTGGGTGCGAAACGGCGTCTTTACGGGTGTGACGGTCCATTAGGGAAAGAGCATCCGATGGGACAACTGAGAACCGGCAGCCGCTTGTTCGCGCTGATGACGCTGCTGGGGGTCGCCAGCGCGTGCGGGTCGATGACGGGTTCTCCGGCGGCCAGCACGGCGAAACACGCCGCGGGCACGGCCCGCGCGGCGCCGGGCGGCCAGATCCGGAGGGGCACGGCCAGTCCTGGCGGGTCCGCGAGCGAGGTGATCGCGGACAAGGAGCATGGGACCGCCGTCGGCCAGAAGCCGGCCGGGGGCAAGCATGCCGACCTGCTCAACGGCGTTTCGTGCGGCGGCACGCAGTGCGTCGCGGTCGGTGCCTGGTACTACGGCGTCAAGAGCGAGCGGACTCTGGTCGAGATGTGGACTGGCAAGGCATGGAGCCTGGAACCGTCGCCGGACGAGCCCAGCTACAGCGCGCTTGGCGCCGTCTCCTGCGCCCCGACGGCGGCTGCCGCCTCAGTCCCCTCAGCCCCCTTGGCCACCTCGGAGACCTCCGACGGCTGCGTGGCTCTCGGCACGCCGGCTCTCGCCGGGTACGGCAGCCAATGGCGGGCCGTCGTCGCGCCCGGCGACCTGACCGCGGTCTCCTGCACGAGCGCGGATGCCTGCGTCGCGGTGGGGACACGGACTGCGCGGACGCCCGTGTTCGCCACCTGGAACGGCACGGCCTGGCACGCGGGCGCGATGCACGCCGTGCCGCCCCAGGCGGAGCAGGCTGCCATCGCCGGCGTGTCCTGCGCCTCGGCGGACAACTGCGTCGCGGTCGGGGACTACTCCTACGGGATCACCGCCAAGCCCAGCCCCGCCTACCGGGACAGGACGCTCGCCGAGCAGTGGAACGGCCGTGCCTGGCGGCTGCTGCCCACGGTGAACGTGAGCCACAGCAACGCGCTGACCGCGGTCTCGTGCGTGTCGCCCGACGATTGCACCGCGCTCGCCGAGAGCCAGTCGGTTCCGCTGGCCGAACGCTGGAACGGCACCGCCTGGCTGACCACGCCGATCCCCCCGGGGAGCAGCACCGGCTATGTCCAGCTGACCGGCGTGTCCTGCGTGTCGGCCGTCTTCTGCGTGGCGTCGGGCACGCAGCAGGGGCAGCCGATCGCCGAATCCTGGAACGGCGGCGAGTGGCGCCTGACCCGCCTGCCGCTGCCGGCCGTGGACAATCACTCCGCGCAGCTCACCGGCATCTCGTGCGCCAGCACGCGGGCGTGCATGGCCGTGGGGGTCGATGGCGCCGCGGCCAGCTACGCCGAACTGTACGTAGCGGGCAGGTGGGAGCTGTCGGCGACGAGGAACCCGCTGTAAGGTTCAACCCGCGTGCGAAGGGAGCTTCATGCTGCGGGTCGGGCTTACTGGCGGGATCGGGTCGGGCAAGAGCGAGGTGTCCGCGCGGCTCGCCGCGCTTGGCGCGATCGTGCTCGACGCGGACAAGGCCGCCCGGGAGGTGGTGGAGCCCGGCACACCCGGGCTCGCGCAGATCGCGGAGGCGTTCGGTCCGGGCGTGCTGCGGCCCGACGGCTCGCTTGACAGGGCCCGGCTCGGCGAGATCGTCTTCGCGGACGAGGCGGCGCGCGTGCGCCTTAACGGCATCGTGCATCCGCTGGTGCAGGAACGGATGCGCGCGGCCGAGGCAGAGGCGATCCGGGGGCGCGAGGGGCGCGAGGGGCGCGAGGGGCACGCAACTCACGAGGGGCACGGGCCGGGGAGCGACGGCGTGGTGGTCGTACACGATGTCCCGCTGCTCGCCGAGGGCGGCAGGGCGGGCGAGTTCGACTTGGTGATCGTCGTGGACGTGCCGCCGGAGGTGCAGGTCGAACGCCTCGCGAGGGCGCGCGGGATGACGCGGGAGCAGGCGCGAGCGCGGATGGCGGCGCAGGCGGGCAGGGAGCAGCGGCTCGGCATCGCCGACATCGTCATCGATAACGCGGGAACGCTCACCGACCTGGACCTGCGGGTGGGCGAGGTCTGGGCGGAACTGCGGGCACGCGTCAGGTCCTGACCGCGCAGAGCCGGAAGGGCGGGCCGGAAGGGCGGGCCGCAAGCGACCGAGGCGAGCGGGATAGCACAGCCGCAAGCGCCTGTGCCGCCGAACACGGGCTGGTGTACGGCGGCACAGGCGCCACGGCTCCGTTCGGGATAAGGAGCCTTTCAGCTCTGGCCGGAGAGCTTGTCGCGCAGGGCGGCGAGTGCCTCGTCCGAGGCGAGGGTGCCGCCGGGGGCGCTTGGCTCGCCGCCTGAGCGAGGTCCGCGGGGAGCGCGGGGCTGGCCGCCCTGGCCGCCCTGGCCGCCTTCCTCGCCTTCGCCGGATTCGCCGCCTTCTTCTTCGGCCTTGGCTCGGGACTCCTCCACCTGGTGGCGGTGCGCCTCGAAGCGGGCGCGGGCCTCGGCGTACTGCCGCTCCCACTCCTCACGCTGCGCGTCGTAGCCGGGCAGCCATTCGCCCGTCTCCGGGTCGAAACCCTCCGGGTACTCGTAGTTGCCATGCTCGTCGTAGGTGGCGGGCATGCCGTACAGCGTCGGGTCGAACTCTTCGCCGAGGGCCTCGCCGATCGTGCCCTCGTTGGCCTGCTTGAGCGACAGGCTGATGCGCCGCCGGTCCAGGTCGATGTCGATGATCTTGACGAAGATCTCCTCGCCCACCTGGACGACCTGCTCAGGGATCTCCACGTGCCGGTCGGCCAGTTCACTGATGTGGACCAGGCCCTCGATGCCTTCTTCCACGCGGACGAACGCGCCGAACGGCACCAGCTTCGTCACCCGGCCGGGCACGACCTGCCCGATCTGGTGGGTGCGGGCGAACTGCTGCCACGGGTCTTCCTGGGTGGACTTCAGGCTCAGCGAGACGCGCTCGCGGTCCATGTCCACGTCCAGGACCTCGACCGTGACCTCCTGGCCGACCTCGACGACCTCGCCCGGGTGGTCGATGTGCTTCCAGGACAGCTCGGACACGTGCACTAGGCCGTCCACCCCGCCAAGGTCGACGAACGCGCCGAAGTTGACGATGGACGAGACCACGCCCTTGCGGATCTGGCCCTTGCGCAGCGTGTTGAGGAAGGTGTGCCTGACCTCGGACTGGGTCTGCTCGAGCCATGCCCGGCGGGACAGCACCACGTTGTTGCGGTTCTTGTCCAGCTCGATGATCTTGGCTTCGATCTCCCGGCCGACGTACGGCTGCAGGTCACGGACCCGGCGCATCTCCACCAGCGAGGCGGGCAGGAAGCCGCGCAGCCCGATGTCCAGGATCAGGCCGCCCTTGACGACCTCGATGACGGTGCCGGTGACGACGCCGTCCTCTTCCTTGATCCGCTCGATAGTCCCCCACGCGCGCTCGTACTGCGCCCGCTTCTTGGACAGGATCAGGCGGCCTTCCTTGTCCTCCTTCTGCAGGACAAGGGCCTCGATCTGCTCACCGGTCTTGACGACCTCGTGCGGGTCGACGTCGTGCTTGATCGACAGTTCTCGGGACGGGATGACGCCCTCTGTCTTGTAGCCGATATCGAGCAAGACCTCATCTCGATCGACCTTGACGACGGTGCCCTCGACGATGTCGCCGTCGTTGAAGTACTTGATGGTCTGGTCGATCGCGGCGAGGAATGCCTCCTCGGACCCGATGTCGTTGACCGCTACCTTAGGGGTCGAGGTGGCTTGCGTGCTGCTCGTCATGTGTGGGTTGGCTCCGGATGCGGACAGGATGTGAATGTGGGGCGCTGAGGACTTATGCGGTGAACGCGCAGGGCTTGCCTGGCCGGGTCTCGGCTCGACGCGCCCGGGCGGCTCCGCCGGAGGGTCAGTGACCAGGGGTCAGGTGACCACGGCGAACCGCACGAGGACACAGCGCAGCGTTCAGAATATGAAGTAATGGCTAGCGGGTCAATTGGGCCCGGCTACAGCTCGGTCTCAGAATAGTGGACCGTGACCGTTCTGCGCGTGACCGGCCGTGCCCTTCCCTGCGGCGAGACCGTCGACCTGTACGCCGACGGCGACCGCTGGACCGATGATCGGGTGCCCGGTGCTTTCACTGTCGCTTCGGGGTGGCTGGTTCCCGGTCTTGCCGACATGCACACGCATCCGGGCGCGGGGTCGCCCGGCGAGCCGCTTTCCGCGGGACTGCTGCGGCGCGATCTGCGCGAGCACGTCGCGGCGGGCGTGACGCTGATCCGGTCACCGGGACTGGCCGGGGAGCCGCCGGGGTGGTTCGGAGTTGAGGAGGACGTGCCGCGTGCGGTGCACGCGGGGCCCGTGGATCGCGCAGCACGGCCAGTTCTTCGACTCGTGGGGCAGGCGCGCCGGCCTGGACGAGATGCCTGCGATGGCCGCCGCCCAGGCGGCCCGCACAGGCTGGGCGAAGAGTGGTACCTGGACGGCGCGGCGCCTGCGGCACCATCTGCGCGCCTCCTCGCCCTGATCGCCGGGCATGCGGTGCGGCGCGGGCTGACAGCCCGCACGGCCAGCACGTCCGAGTTCGGGCCGGGTCACCGCCCTGAGCTGGCAGGACTGGGCGGACTTAGCAGCCGCCCGCACTTGGCTGGGACATCCCGCAGTGGGCGGGCCGAACGGGTGGTTGGTCACCGTATCGGCTAGGCGGTCCTTGCCCTTAATGAAGCTCGCGCGCGTTCGGGATAATCGGAACATCAGCCCCAGCGGTCCCGCGCGTGTCGAGGGCTGTCGGCACGGCCACGGGGGAAAGAGAGACGGCCTGTCGGGCGGGCGTAGCCAGGTCAGCAGACCTGAGGGTGGTACGGAGGCGCGGCCTGCTGCGGGCTGGTCATGCAGCCACCTGCGGGTTGGTGCTGCAGGTAGTACAACTGGCGGCTATGACCACGGTCCGAACGGTCCCGGCTGACTCTCACGACAGGACTGACTGGTGCCGGTGATCGAACCGGAGCGGCGGCCGATGCGTTGTCGCTGTTGAAGTGCCCGGCACCGGGGCGCGGCATCGGGCGGTGAGGAGTGCGGATCGACTGGCCGGACGACGGCGACAGCCGCCCGGACAGCACTGATCCGCCTGTGGCACGCGAGGCGGACGCGGACCGGGGGATGCCGCGGGCGCGGTTCCCGGCGAGCCAGCCGCCGGACCAGACGCGGACGCGGGAAGAGCCGCCGCGATCCCGGAGCACCGGGCCAAGGTCGACGCCCTGTACCGGGCATATGCCATCGGCCGGGAGTGCGAGCGAGTCCGCGAGACCGAGGAGAAGACCCTCACCCCGGCGATGCGCCGCATCGAGGCCGAAGACCCCGGCCGGCGCCTCGCCGGCCTGGAGCACCGCCTGAAGGGCAAGGACCGCCTCACCGAGAAAGCCGGAAAGTGGATGAGCGCGCAGTCCGACCTCAAGCCGACCTCAAGCCCGATGAGGCATTCAGCCTGGTCAAGGATGCGGTCCGGTATACGTTCGTGTACAGCGAGAAGGATTATGCGGCCGGCCTACACGCGGATTGCGATCGCCTTGTGCGGGCGGGGTTCGAGCCTGCCGACCGCGAGAATTCCTGGGAAGACGATCAGTACAAAGGAATCAATAGCAGGTGGCGAGAGCCGAGTTCCGGATTTCTGTTTGAAGTTCAGTTCCACACGCAGGCGAGCCTCGACGCCAAGGAAAAGACACATCCCGCATACGAGCGCATCCGCGATCCAGCCACCCCTCCAGCGGAAGTCAGACAGTTGAGAGCGTACCAACGCGAGATTTGCGCCAAGGTCCCGATCCCGCCTGGGCAAACGGAAGTTGCGAACTACAACTACCTTAGGAGGACCTAGTGCCGACGAAGATCACCTACTACGCGTTCGTCAACGAATTCAGCAGCAAGGAACGTCCTGGTGGTGTCGTAAGGCGAACCGAGAATGACGACGGCGAGTACGACGAGGCCTTTACCCGCGATTTGACTTGGGAGCGCACGCCGCTCCTCTATTCCTTTGAACGCGGCAACCGCGACAGCGTGTTCTATGAGATCAGCGAGGACGAGGCGAACCGGATCGTTGAGCGCATCCGCCGCACGGTCACCGGTGAGCGGCGACAAAGCGCGCGACGGCGCCGAAACTCCGCTTCGGCGCGTCCCGGCCCGTAGCCGGCGCCGGTGACGGGCTAGAGGGAAGCGGGGGCGCGGCGGATACGCCACGAGCCCCGTGTGGCGCAGCGGCGACAGGCGGCCCGCAGGGCGGGCGGCGCCAAGCCGGGCGGCGCCGAAACGGGCGGCGCACCGTGACGAGCCGGGTGACGTGGGGCGTTAAGCCACGCCACCGTTCGGGATCAATTTCTTACGGCTAGTGGGCGGCCTCGGCCCAGCTGTGGCCGGTGCCGGTGGCGACTTCGAGCGGGACGCGCAGGTCGGCGGCGCCTCTCATCGCCTCCGTCACCAGGGCGCGAACGGCGTCGAGCTCGCCGGGAGCCACCTCGAAGATCAGCTCGTCGTGCACCTGGAGCAGCATCCGCGAGCGGAGGGCGGCCGCGTCGAGCGCGGCGGCGACGCGCAGCATGGCCACCTTGATCACGTCGGCGGCCGAGCCCTGGATGGGGGCGTTGAGCGCCATGCGCTCGGCCATCTCGCGGCGCTGGCGATTGTCGGAGGTGAGGTCGGGCAGGTAGCGGCGGCGGCCCATGATCGTCGAGGTGTAGCCGTCGATCCTGGCCTGCGCCACCACGGACTGCAGGTAGTCCCGCACCCCGCCGAACTCCTTGAAGTACTCGTCCATCAGCCCGCGCGCCTCCTCGACGGACACGCGCAGCTGCTGGGACAGGCCGTAGGCGGACAGGCCGTAGGCCAGCCCGTAGTTCATCGCCTTGATCTTCGCGCGCTGCTCGGGCCCGACCTGCTCGGGCGGGATGGCGAACACCCGGGACGCCGTCGCCGCGTGGAAGTCGCGCCCCGACTCGAACGCGGCGGTCAGCGCCGCGTCGCCGGACAGGTCGGCCATGATGCGCAGCTCGATCTGGCTGTAGTCCGCCGTCAGCAGGGTCTGGTAGCCCGCGCCGACGATGAAGCCCTGGCGGATGCGGCGGCCGAGCTCGGTGCGGATCGGGATGTTCTGCAGGTTCGGGTCAGTGGACGACAGCCGTCCGGTCGCGGCGACCATCTGGTTGAACGTGGTGTGGATGCGGCCGTCCTCGCCGGCCATCGGGATCAGCGAGTCCACGATCGACTTCAGCTTCGCGACGTCCCTGTGGTGCAGCAGGTGCTCGAGCACCGGATGGCCGGTCGAGGCGAGCAAGGTCGTCAGCGCCTCGGAGTCGGTGGTGTAGCCGGTCTTGATCCGCTTGGTCTTGGGCAGCCCGAGCTCGGTGAACAGCACCTCCTGGAGCTGCTTGGGCGAGCCGAGGTTGAACTCGTGCCCGACGACGTCGTAGGCGGCCTGTTCGGCCGACTTGACCTCGCCGTACAGTTGCGCGGACATCTGGGCGAAGTGCTCGGCGTCCGCGGCGATCCCGGTCCGCTCCATCCGCGCGAGCACCCCGACGAGCGGCAGTTCGATCTCGTCGAGGAGCCGGGACGCGCCGCGGGTTCGCAGGTCCGCGTCGAGCGCGGCGGCGAGGTCGAGGGTGGCGCGGGCGCGCAGCACGAGCGCTGCGGCGCTCTCAAGCTCGCCCGACCCGTCCAGGGTCAGCTGCTGGTTATCGCCCTGGTCCTCGCGCAGTTCCTTGCCGAGATAGCGCAGCACCAGGTCCGCGAGGTCGAACGTCCGCTGGCCGGGCAGCGCCAGGTACGCGGCAAGCGCGGTGTCGCTCGTCAGGCCGTCGAAGGGCAGGCCGAGCGCGGCGAACGCGTGCATCGGGCCCTTCGCGTCGTGCATCGCCTTGGGACAGGCCCGCGAGCCGAGCCAGGCGGCGAGGGCCTGCTCGTCGGCGGGGGTCAGCGCCGTCGGGTCGAGATAGGCGCCGGAGCCGTCGGCGGTGGCGATCGCGATGCCGGTCAGGTTGCCTGTGCCGCGGGCCCAGGTGCCCGTGACGGCAAGCCCGGACCGCCGCGCCGACTGATGCTCGGCGAGCCAGGAGGGCAGCTCGCCTGGCCCGAGGACCGAGGTGTCCACCTCGAACCCGGACATGTCGCCGGCGGCCGCCGCGGCGGCCGGGCCGCCGGCGGCGCAGACACCGTTGATGCCGTCGGGCAGCGTCTGGTAGAGGCGGTCGCGCAGCACGCGGAACTGGAGCGTGTCGAAGAGCTGATGGATCGTCTCCCGGCTCCACGGCCGCGGGACGAGGTCGCGCGGCGTGGCCCCCACGGTCTCCGGCGCCAGGTCCTTGATGAGCTCGGTGAGCTGGCGGTTGCGCATGACGCTGCCCAGGTGCTCGCGCAGCGCATCGCCCGCCTTGCCCTTGACCTCGTCCACCCGGTCGACCAGTCCGGCCAGCGAGCCGAATTCCGTGATCCACTTCGTCGCGGTTTTCTCCCCCACTCCCGGGATGCCGGGCAGGTTGTCGCTGCTGTCGCCGCGCAGCGCCGCGAAGTCGGGATACTGGGCCGGGGTCAGGCCGTACTTCTCGAAGAGCGCGGCCGGGTCGTAGCGCTTCATCTCCGACACGCCGCGGCTGTTGTACAGCACCGTCACGTGCTCGCCCACCAGCTGGAACGTGTCCCGGTCACCGGTGACGATGAGCACCTCCATGCCCTCGGCCGCGGCCTGCGTGGCGAGCGTGGCGATGAGGTCGTCGGCCTCGTAGCCCGGCGCGGACAGGCTGCGGATGCCGAGCGCGTCGAGCACCTCGTAGATCAGGCTGAGCTGGCTGCGGAAGGCGTCTGGCGCCTTCTCGCGGCCCGCCTTGTACTCCACGTACTGCTCGTGCCTGAACGTCGGCTCGCCCCGGTCGAACGCCACCGCCACGTGCGTGGGCTGGGTGTCGCGCAGCACGTTGATCAGCATCGCGGTGAACCCGTAGACGGCGTTGGTCGGCTGGCCCGTCGTGGTGGCGAAGTTCTCCGGCGGGAGCGCGAACCACGCGCGGTACGCCAGCGAATGCCCGTCTAGCAGCAGAAGCCTGTCAGTCACCCTCGAATCCTATGACCGCGCGACGGCGCCCGGCGGGTTCCGGGGAACCCGCCGGGCGCCTCACGCGAGGCGATCAGATCGCGTTGGACGAGAATGCGAAGATCGTCGTCGAGGTGAAGGTGCGGAGCGGGCCGAGGACGGTGGACGGGAAGCCGGGCTCGTTCGGGGAGTCCGGGAAGTGCTGGGTCTCGAACGTGTAACCGGCGCCCTGGCGGTACGTGTTGCCGGTGATGCCGACGAGCGTGCCGTTGAGGAAGTTACCACTGTAGAACTGAACGCCCGGCTGGTCGGTCCAGACGGTCAGCATGCGCCCGCTGGCGGAATCCCAGGCGCGGGCGGCCAGGTTCAGGCCGTCCGGGCCAGTGGTCCTCGGGGTCCGCCTGTTGAGGATCCAGTTGAAGTCGTAGCCCTGGGCGATGAGCAGCTGGCCTTCGCCCTTGGTGAGCGAGGCGAAGCGCCGGGGCACGTTGTCCGGCGCGCTCACCTCGTCGATCCGCGACCCGATCGTGTGCGGGGCGCGGAAATCGAGCGGCGTGCCCGCGACGGGGACGCCGTGGGGCAGCGGCAGGGGGATCTGCGTGGTGTCGGTCGGGGAGTAGCTGTTCGCGTTGAGCTGCACGTACTGGCTGTACGCGCTGCCCGCGGCCGAGTTCTCGCCGGCCAGGTTGAAGTAGCTGTGGTTGGTCAGGTTCTGGACCGTGCTCAGCGTGGACGAGTCGTTGCGGATCCTGTAGTGAATGCCGTACTGGTCGGCGTTGTTCAGCGTGAACGTGACGTCCACGGTGACCTGCGCGGGGTAGCCACTGCACCCGGTCGGGCAGCCGGGGCTGCCCGGCGCGCCGCTGGCGTCGCCGTTCGGGCTCACGAGCTGGAGCGTGACGCCGACCTCAGAACGGGTCGCGATCAGGCCGCCGACCTGCTTCCAGATGTGGTTGCCGAACCCGACAAGGCCACCGTGCAGCGCGTTCACGCCGTTGTTGATCGGCAGCGTGTAGGTCTGGCCGTTGAGCTTGAAGGTGCCCTTGGCGATCCGGTTGGCGTACCTGCCGACCGTCTCACCGAAGTACGGGCCGCCGTTGGCGATGACGGGCGGGCTGACGAACTTGACGTAGTCCGCCAGGGTCCTGAAGCCGAGTATCACGTCCGCCACCCGGCCGTTGCGGCCGGGCACGTCGATCGCCTGGGTGATGGCGCCGTAGGACATGAGCTGGACCGTCATGCCCCTGGCGTTGGTCAGCGTGTACCGGTAGGTGGGTGTCATCTTGCCGGTGTACTGCTCGATCGTGGAGCCGAAGTACTGCTTGGCGATGCTCAGCCTGCCGTGAGCGGCATGTGCCTTAGCCGCGGCCGGCACGGCGGACGCCGGCGCCCCTGCGGCTGCGACCACTCCGGCCGCGGTCAGGGCAGCGACGATCACCGCCCCTGCTCTGGTCCTCGCGGTCAGGGCTGTCGTCCACCAGCATCTCCAGTTTCTGCGCATGAAGGCATCCCTTTCGTTGGTGGGTCCTAGCAGCCGGCTTTCGTCGGGGCCCCGCACGGCCGGCCCAGCATGCGCATGCCTTCTCTGGAGATTGTGAACGCTAACAACGCGAATGTCACGCGGTATCGCGTAAAAACTTGGCCATTTAATCTGAGGGGATCCAATACCGCAGGTAGTGGCCCTGTAACGCTTTTGCTCTCCGTGGCTCGCCGGCCGGAAGCGCGCCGCTGAGGTGCGGACACTTCGGACGATGCGGAAATAACGGCCATCGCTGTCGGTTTTGGGGCGACACGCCGATGGCTGCGAGATTGTTATCAATTTCACGGGTGAACACGCTGCAGCGCAAATTGCGGCCACACGTCCCCCCAATAGGCCACACCGCGGGGGAAAGCTGCCCAGTTCGCAGCCGCCGCGCGCGGGACGAGCACGCACATGGCTACCGTTCGTCGCCAAACCGGAAGACATGCGGGTAAACGCGGCGCGATCACGGGGCGGCCAGCGGTGGTCCGGACGCCGAACTGGCCTTTGCCGTGGGGGCCGCGGATCGCTAACGTGAGGACGGCGGACCCGGGGGCCCAAGTAGAGAACGTGCCAGCCCGGGGAAGGCGGACACGGTACCAACGGGTCCCCCGGGTCCCCCCGATCGGCTGCTACTGGGCCGGCCCGCCGGCCCTGTCCGCGCCGCCCGCGTCCGCGCCGCCCGCGTCCGCGCCGGCCCTGTCCGCGCGCATCGTCCCCTCGATCACGGCCTCCGCGACCTTGCGCATCGTCAGCCGCCGGTCCATCGAGGTCTTCTGGATCCAGCGGAAGGCCTGCGGTTCCGACATCCCGTGCTCGGACTGCAGCAGCCCCTTGGCGCGGTCGAGCAGCTTGCGAACCTCAAGCCGGTCGCGCAGGGTGGCGACCTCGTCGTCGAGCGCGCGGATCTCGGTGAAGCGGCTGACGGCCATCTCGATCGCCGGCACCAGGTCGGCCTTGGTGAACGGCTTGACCAGGTATGCCATCGCGCCGGCGTCGCGCGCTCGTTCCACCAGTTCGCGCTGCGAGAAGGCGGTCAGGATGACGACAGGGGCGATCCGGCCGGCCGCGATCCGCTCGGCGGCGGATATCCCGTCGAGCACGGGCATCTTCACGTCGAGGATCGCCAGGTCGGGGTGCAGCGCCGTCACCCGCTCGACGGCCGTCTCCCCGTCGGCCGCCTCGGCGACGACGGAGTAGCCCTCCTCTTCGAGCATCTCCTTGAGATCGAGGCGGATCAGCGCCTCGTCTTCCGCGATCACGACACGCAACGCATTCTGGCTCACGCCCACGAGCCTACAGTGAACCGGTACAGTGTCATCGAGCGAGCCTGGCCGAGCGTCAGGGCGCAGGCGCATCGGGGCCCCGGTACTCCAACGAGGCAGAGAGGGCGGTCTCAAAAGCCGCACAGTGTGGGTTCGAATCCCACTCGGGGCACTCACCGCCGGCTCGGTGCGGCGCAGGGCCGTGACAGGCGCCACGCTTCGTTCGGGATGAAGAAGTGCCGCACCGGTGACGGCCGGTGAGCGGGCGGCCCGGCCGCGCCCCGCCGCCGGGCCGACGAGGCTCGGGCCCTGTACCGGGCGGCGGCTGCCGGTGACCATGAGCACGATCGCCAGCGCCGCCACGCCGGCCACGGCGACCGCGCCGCCGGTGGCCATCCCGGCGGCGAACGTCCGGCGGTCACGGCGGTATTCGGTGCGGCGCCGCTCGCGCAGCCAGGCCGGAAGCGCGGCACGGCGGGCCGCCCAGCTGTTGTACGGCGCCGCCGCCAGCCCCAGCGTGGGAAACAGCAGCAGCGCGGCGAGCAGCGGGCCGCTCAGCTGGTCAGCCTTGGTCAGCGCGCCTGCGATGCCCGCCAGGCCGAACAGCGCGAGCATCGTCTCCGCCCAGTTGGCCCGCAGGGCGTTCAGCCAGCTGGTCTGTTCGCCTGTCTTCGGGGTACGCAGGAAGGCCGCCTTCTTCGCGAACAGCGCGAGCACCGATGCCCGCGCCACCACCAGCGACGTGGACTGCCAGATGAAGAACGCGCCGATCGCGTCTGGCCAGGACGCGCCGGTGCCGCGGCGCAGCAGCGCGATCGCGCGCACCAGGCCGAGAGCGACCAGGACCGGCACCGCGGCGACGAGGAAAACGGTGAGCTTGCGGAACAACTGGCCGCCGCCGGTGGCCAGATTGATCGCCCCGGCAAGCAGAATCCCGCCGTCACCCGCGAATCACCCACGTCGCGGACACCGTGCCGTCACCAGCGTCATCCGGGAAGCCTCAGGCCATCTCGAAACTCGGAAACACGAGTAGTACAGGCGGCGGTAGTACGGGGCGTGCCGCCAGTCCCGGTAGTCCTGCGGCGCCTGGACGAAGCCGATCCACGGGTCCGCGAACATGGGGGCCGTGGCGCGCAGAAACCCGGGGTCCAGTTTGACCCCTGCCAGGGGGTCAAACTACACACAATAACTGGGATCTAGGATCTGGAGGGGCCTGCAGCCACGAGACGCCGAGGTCGGCCGGCGGGCCGGTCGGGTCGATTCCCGGGTCGGTGCACGCGGGACACGCTTCGCCGCCCTCGCGGACCTGCGCGCCGGTCATCCGGAAGCGGCGTTCCGGGCACCAGGAGGGAAAGCTGATCGCCGCGGCGTCCGGGCTGTTCGCGGCTCGCCCTTCTCGACTCGGGCGGTATAAGGACTCCGCCGGCGCCGGCCCCGACGGCGCCGACGACGACTCGGACTCGGACCACTCTGGCGGGAACGGCACGAGCACCGCGGTGATGTTGTCGGCTCCGCCGGCGTCCACCGCGAACTTCACGAGCGCCGCGGCCGCCGCGCCAGGGTCGGTCAGCGCGACCGGCAGCGCCATGGCGGCCAGTTCCGCGGGCTCCGGCCGGTAATTCCACAGGCCGTCGGAGCAGGCGAGTACCACGCCAGGGCCGGCCGGCTCGAACCGCGCCACGTGCGGCTGCGGCTCGGGCAGGTCAGCGCCGAGCCACCGGGTGATGACGTGCGCCTGCGGCGACGCCATCGCCTCTTCGACGGTGGCCAGGCCGGCCTCGACGATCTCCTCGGCGAGCGAATCGTCCTTGGTGAGGCAGCGCGAGTCCGGGCCGTCGGCGGCCAGCCAGTAGACACGGCTGTCGCCGAGCCAGCACACTGTCACGGCGTCGCTGGCCACCACCGCCGACGCGTACGTCGCGGCTGGCGCGCCCGCCGGGCCCGCCAGCGCGGTGAGCGAAGTCCCGCCGGCCCGCGCGGCGGCCGCGGAGGCGGCGGCCGGATCCTCGCCCGCGCGCACCGCGTCGAGCAGCGCCCGGACCGCGGCCCGAACCGCCGCCAGCGACGCCTCGTCGGCGCGCGGCGCAGACGAGACGCCGTCGCACACCACGGCCACCGCGACCGGCCCGGCCGGGCCAAGCGTGGCCGCCAGGGCCATCGCGTCCTCGTTGCGGGAGTGCCGCAGCCCCCGGTCGGTCACCCCGGCCGCGAGCCCGACGTCCAGCTCTACGTGATCCCTCACGGACGCCACGGGCGTGCCGCAGGTCTCGCAGAAGCCATCCGTCTCCTCGGACGGCTGGCCGCAGGAGGGGCAGTGATGTGTCATGTCCAGGTCCTCGGCCGTATGTGTTTAGCCATATCGACAAGTTCTACCGTGCGGGCAGGGTACGCGGGTCGGCAGGGTCCCCCGTC
The DNA here is from genome assembly GCA_027314595.1 of Actinomycetota bacterium. Classification (GTDB taxonomy): domain Bacteria; phylum Actinomycetota; class Actinomycetes; order Streptosporangiales; family Streptosporangiaceae; genus Trebonia. The sequence goes on from DAHVAN010000099.1 coordinate 14,466, forward strand.
AGGGCTTGGCACCGCCCTGCTCACCTGGCACCTCAACCGGCACCTCACCTGATACCTCACAGGAGCGAAACGCACGGCTTGCCGCCCTTGCCGCTAGCCAAGCGTACGCTGACCCGTGGCAGAACTAAGCCGATTAGTATTCTGCGGCATTGGCGGCATGCTTTGCCGACTTCACGCGCGGCACGCGTGTCAGGGGAATGGCAGGCTGATGGTGTCGCCGATCCGGTGCACCCGCAGCGCGTTGGTCCTGCCCGGGCTGCCGGGAGGGCTGCCGGCCACGATGACGATCTTGTCGCCGATGGCGCACCGGCCGAGGTTCACGAGCGCGCTGTCCACCTCGTGCACCATGTCGTCGGTGTGCCGCACGGTGTGCACGATGAACGTCTCGACCCCCCAGCTCAGCGCGAGCTGGCTGCGGGTCGCGGGCTCCGTGGTGAACGCGAGCAGCGGGATCGGCGACCGGTACCTGGCCAGCCGCCGCGCGGTCTCGCCGGTCATCGTGAAAGCGACGAGCGCCTTCGCGCTCACGATCGCGCCCACTTCGGCGGCCGCGCGCGCGATGGCCCCTCCGGTGGTGGTCGGCACCCGGGTCAGCGACGATTCCGCGCGCAGCGAACTGGCTTCGGCCGCCGTGACGATGCGCGCCATGGTCGCCACGGTCTCGACCGGGTACGCGCCCACGCTGGTCTCCGCGGACAGCATCACCGCGTCAGCGCCCTCGACGACCGCGCCGGCGACGTCGGACACCTCGGCCCTGGTGGGCCGCGGCGCGGAGATCATCGACTCCAGCATCTGGGTGGCCACGATGACCGGCCGGGCACGTTCCCTCGCGAGACTGATCGCCCGCTTCTGCACCGCGGGCACCTGCTCGAGCGGCAGTTCCACGCCAAGGTCGCCGCGCGCCACCATGATCCCGTCGAACGCGTCGACGATCTCCGGGAGCACGCTGACCGCCTCCGGCTTCTCGATCTTGGCGATCAGCGGCACGCGCCTGCCGACCTCGTCCATGACCTTGCGCGCGTGGGCGGCGTCGTCCGGGTTCCGGACGAACGACAGCGCGACCATGTCCACCCCGAGCGCGAGCGCCCAGCGCAGGTCGGCCTCGTCCTTGCCGGTGAGCGCGGGCGCGCTGACCGGCACCCCTGGCAGGTTGATGCCCTTGTGGTCGCAGACCTTCCCGCCCGCGACGACCCGCGTGGTGACCCGGCTTCCGGTCACCCCGACCACGTCGAGCTGGACGTTGCCGTCGTCGATCAGGATGCGGTCGCCCCCGCGGACGTCACCGGCGAGGCCTTGGTAGGTGGTGGCCGCCTCACGGCCGGTGCCAGGAATGTCGTCGGTGGTGATGACGAACTCGTCGCCGCGGTTGAGCCACACGGGCCCGCCGGGGAAGGTCCCGAGCCGGATCTTCGGGCCCTGGAGGTCGGCGAGCACGCCGACGCTGCGGCACGTGGCGTCGCTTCCGGCGCGGACCCGCTGATAGGCGCGCTGGTGGTCGTCGTAGTTTCCGTGGCTGAGGTTGAGCCTGGCGACATCGAGGCCGGCGCCGATGAGCGCGCTGATCTGCTCCTGGCTCGAAGTCGCGGGCCCCAGGGTGCAGACGATCTTTGCCCGGCGCGTCATGCGGGATCCCCTTCCAGTGGTCTATACCACTTTATCGGATATTCCGCCCGCAAGAAGGGGCGTAACGGAAGGTTCACGCGCTGGTCAGGCTGCCGTCACGGAGGCAGGACCGGGGCCGGGGGCGGCCGCCGCCCGCTAAACGAGCGGGCGGGCCGTCGGCGGGATCGCCACCGGGAGCGCCGGGCGGTCCAGACCGCGCAGGTACCTGTCCACGCAGGCCGCGGCGCTGCGGCCCTCGGCGATCGCCCACACGATCAGCGACTGGCCGCGGCCCATGTCCCCCGCGACGAACACGCCGGGCACCGAGGTCTCATACGACGCGGAGCGGGCCACGTTGCCGCGCGCGTCGAACTCGACGCCGAGGTCGGCGAGCAGTCCCGGCTTCTCCGCGCCGGTGAAGCCCATCGCCAGCAGCACGAGCTCGCAGCCGATCTCGCGCGCCGTGCCCGGCACCGGCGTGAACCGGCCGCCGGACATCGCCACCTCCGTCAGCCGCAGCGCCCGCACCGCGCCGGCGGCGTCAGGCAGGAACTCCTCGCTCGACACCGCGTAGACGCGCTCGCCGCCCTCCTCGTGGGCGGAGGAGACGCGGTAGATCATCGGGTACGTCGGCCACGGCTGGCTCTCCGGCCGTGACCGCGGCGGCCTGGGCATGATCTCCAGCTGGGTCACCGACCGCGCGCCCTGGCGGTGCGCGGTGCCCAGGCAGTCGGCACCGGTGTCCCCGCCGCCGATGATCACCACGTGCTTGCCGGCCGCGGAGACAGGCGACGACGCGCCGAGCCTGTTCGCCGGCGGCAGGTACTCCATCGCCTGGTAGATGCCGGAAAGCTCGCGGCCGGGCACCGTCAGGTCGCGCGGCACCCGCGCCCCGCCGGCCAGCACCACGGCGGAAAAGCCGTCAAGCTGCGCGGCCGACTCCACCGCCGCGCCGCAGGAGAAGACCGTCCCCTCGGCCGACATCTGGGCGAGCCGCCGGTCCAGGTGGCGCTTTTCCATCTTGAACTCGGGGATGCCGTACCGCAGCAGCCCGCCGGGCGCGTCGTCGCGTTCGAACACGGTCACCGCGTGCCCCGCCCTCGTCAGCTGCTGCGCCGCGGCGAGGCCGGCGGGGCCGGACCCGACCACGGCGACGGAGCACCCGGAAGCCGCCGACGGCAGGACGGGGACCACCGCACCGGATGCCCACGCCCGGTCGATGATCTCCACCTCGACCTGCTTGATCGTGACGGGCTCGGCATTGATGCCGAGCACGCACGCCGATTCGCACGGCGCGGGGCACAGCCGCCCGGTGAACTCGGGGAAGTTGTTGGTGGCGTGCAGCCGCTCCGCGGCTGCCGTCCAGTCCGACCGGTACACCAGGTCGTTCCACTCCGGGATCAGGTTGCCGAGCGGGCAGCCGTTGTGGCAGAACGGGATGCCGCAGTCCATGCAGCGCGCCGCCTGCCGTTCCGCCCGCTCGCGGGCGAACGGCTCGTACACCTCGCGCCAGTCCGTCAGCCGCACGTCGACCGGCCGCCGCCGCGGTGTCTCCCGCGCTGTCTTCAGGAACCCCTTCGGGTCGCCCATGCCTGAAATCACCCTCACCCGTGCGCCGCGCTCATCACGGCCTCGTTGACGTCCCTGCCCTCGCGCTCGGCGGCGGACGCCGCCGTCAGGACGCGCTTGTAATCCTTCGGCATGACCTTCGAGAATCGCCGCACGCAGGCGTCCCAGGAGGCGAGCAGCCGCCCCGCCACCGCCGAGCCCGTCTGCTCGCGGTGCCGCGACACCACCTCGCGCAGGAACTCGACGTCGGACTCCTCGAGCGGGTCGAGGTCGACCATCTCCCTGTTGAGCCGGGAAGGCGCCAGGTCAAGCACGTACGCGATGCCGCCGGACATGCCCGCCGCGAAGTTGCGGCCGGTCGGCCCCAGTATGACCACGCGGCCGCCTGTCATGTACTCGCAGCCGTGGTCGCCGACGCCCTCGGCGACCGCGAGCGCGCCGGAGTTGCGCACGCAGAACCGCTCGCCCACCACGCCGCGCAGGAAGATCTCGCCGGCTGTCGCGCCGTAGCCGATCACGTTCCCCGCGATGACCTGCTCTTCCGCGGCGAACGGCGAGTCGGCGGCCGGATAGGCGATCAGCCGCCCCCCGGACAGCCCCTTGCCGAGGTAGTCGTTGGCGTCGCCGGTCAGCCGCAAGGTGATGCCGCGCGGCAGGAACGCGCCGAATGACTGCCCCGCCGACCCGGTGAACGACACCGTGATCGTGTCCGGTGGCAGTCCCTCGCCGCCCCACCGCTTGGTCACCTCGTAGCCGAGCATGGTGCCCACCGTCCGGTTGACGTTGCGGATCGGCAGCTCGAGGCGGACCGGCCGGCCCTCCTCCAGGGCGCCCTCGGCGAGCTGGGTCAGCGTGTTGTCAAGCGCCCGGTCAAGGCCGTGGTCCTGCGCGACCGCGTGCGACCGCGGACCAGGCGTGGCCGGGGCGTGCAGCACCGGCGTCAGGTCGAGCCCGGCCGCCTTCCAGTGCGACACGGCCAGCGCGGTGTCGAGCAGGTCGACCCGCCCGACGGCCTCGTCCAGCGTGTGCAGCCCGAGCGCGGCCAGGTACTCGCGCACCTCTTCGGCGATGAACTCGAAGAAGTTCACCACGAACTCCGGCTTGCCAGAGAACCGGGCGCGCAGCTCGGGGTTCTGGGTGGCCACCCCCACCGGGCAGGTGTCCAGGTGGCAGACGCGCATCATGATGCAGCCGGACACCACGAGCGGCGCGCTCGCGAAGCCGAACTCCTCCGCACCGAGCATCGCGGCGATGATCACGTCCCGGCCGGTCTTGAGCTGCCCGTCGACCTGCACGACGATCCGGTCGCGCAGCTTGTTGCGCAGCAGTGTCTGCTGCGTCTCCGCCAGCCCGAGCTCCCAGGGCGCTCCCGCGTGCTTGAGCGAGGTCAGCGGCGCGGCGCCGGTGCCGCCGTCGTGACCGGAGATCAGCACCACGTCGGCGTGCGCCTTGGACACGCCCGCGGCGACCGTGCCGACGCCCACCTCGGCGACCAGCTTGACGTGCACACGGGCGGCCGGGTTGGCGTTCTTCAGGTCGTGGATGAGCTGCGCCAGGTCCTCGATCGAGTAGATGTCGTGATGCGGCGGCGGGGAGATGAGGCCGACGCCGGGCGTGGAGTACCTGGTCTTCGCGATCCACGGGTACACCTTGTGCCCGGGCAGTTGGCCGCCCTCCCCCGGCTTGGCGCCCTGCGCCATCTTGATCTGCAGGTCGTCGGCGTTGACCAGGTACTCGCTCGTCACGCCGAACCGGCCGCTGGCCACCTGCTTGACCGCGGACCGCCGCAGGTCGCCGTTGGCGTCGGGGATGAACCGCTCCGGGTCCTCGCCGCCCTCGCCCGTGTTGGACCGGCCGCCGAGCCGGTTCATCGCGATCGCGAGCGTCTCGTGCGCCTCGGCGGAGATAGAGCCATAAGACATGGCCCCGGTCGCGAACCGCCGCACGATGGCGCTGACCGGCTCCACATCGCCGACATCGATCGGAACGGAGCCTGGCGTCTGCCCCCCGTCGTCGATCCCCTTGATCCGGAGCAGGCCGCGTAGCGTGTGCAGCTTCGCGGACTGGTCGTCGACGAGCGCGGTGTACTCCTTGAATACCTCGTATCGCCGGCTGCGCGTGGCGTGCTGCAGCTTGAAGACCGCCTCCGGGCTGAACAGGTGCGGCTCGCCCTCGCGCCGCCACTGGTATTCGCCGCCGACCTCGAGCCGCCGGTGCGCCAGCCCGGCGCCGCCCGCCGCCACGGCCGCCCGTCTGGCCGCCTCTTCCGCCAGCACTTCGAACCCGACGCCGCCAAGGCGCGAGGACGTGCCGGCGAAGCAGACATCGATGACCTCGCCGCCGAGGCCGATCGCCTCGAAGATCTGCGCGCCGGTGTAGGAGGCGACCGTGGACACGCCCATCTTGGACATGGTCTTCAGCAGGCCCTTGCCGAGCGCCTTGAGCAGGCTGCCCGCGGCCTTGCCCGGCGTGATGTCGCCAAGTTCGCCGCGCGCGGCGAGGTCGGCGACGGTCTCGATGGCCATGTACGGGCACACGGCCGCCGCGCCGAACCCGATGAGCAGCGCGATGTGGTGGCACTCGCGCGCGTCGCCGGACTCCACGATGAGCCCGACCCGTGTCCTGGTCTTCTCCTTGATCAGGTGATGGTGGACCGCGCCTGTCAGCAGCAGCGACGGGATCGGTATCAGGACGGCTGAGCCTCTGGCTCGCATGTTGCTGTTATCAGCGGAGGGGGTGGCCGTAGGGGTGGCGGAGGGGGTGGCCGTAGGGGTGGCCGTAGGGGTGGCGGAGGCGGTCGCGGAGGGGGTGGCGGGGCCGCGGTCGGACAGGATGATCAGCCGGGCGCCGTCCTCGATCGCCGCGTGCACTTGCGCGCAGATCTCCGCCAGCCGGGCGCGCAGGCTGTCGCCGCCGCCGGCGGGGTCGAACCTGCCGTCCACCACGTACGCGGCGAAGCCGGGCAGGTTCCCGTCGTCGTTGATGTGCACCAGCCTCGCGAGGTCCTTCTCGCCGATCACCGGGTACGGCAGCACGACCTGCCGGCAGGACGCCGGCTCCGGCTGGAGCAGGTTGTGCTCGGCCCCGGTCGAGCTGGCAAGTGAGGTGACGAGCTCTTCCCTGATGGCGTCCAGCGGCGGGTTCGTGACCTGTGCGAACAGCTGCGTGAAGTAGTCGAAGACCAGCCGCGGCCGGTCCGAGAGCACCGCCACGGGCGTGTCGGTGCCCATCGATCCGATCGGCTCGACGCCGTTACGGCCCATCGGGGCCAGGATGACTCGCAGTTCCTCTTCGGTGTAGCCGAACATCCGCTGCCTGGTGAGCAGGTCCGCGGCGGCGAGCAGGGGACGCTTCCTCGGCGGGAGCTCGGCCAGGTGAATCTGGCCGGCGTGCACCCAGTCCTCGTAGGGGTGCTGCGCGGCCAGTTCGGTCTTGACCTCCTCGTCCTCGACGATCCGGCCCGCGGCGGTGTCGGCGAGGAAGATCCGGCCCGGCTGCAGGCGGCCGCGGCGCACCACCCGGGCCGGGTCGATGTCCAGGACCCCGACCTCGCTGGCCAGGATGACCAGGCCGTCTTTCGTCACCCAGTACCTGCCGGGGCGCAGCCCGTTCCTGTCGAGCACGGCGCCGATCACGGTGCCGTCGGTGAACGCGATCAGCGCGGGGCCGTCCCACGGCTCCATCAGCGTCGCGTGATAGGCATAGAACGCGCGCCGCCGCGGGTCCATCTCCTCGTGGTTCTCCCACGGCTCGGGGATCATCATCAGCAGGGCGTGCGGCAGCGACCGGCCGCCGAGGTGCAGCAGTTCCAGGCACTCGTCGAAGCTGCCCGAGTCCGATCCCGACGGGTCGACGATCGGGAACAGCCGCTCGAGCCCCTTGCCGCTGGCCGGCTGCGGGATCAGCGGGGTCGCGAGCATCGCCTCGCGGGCCCGCATCCAGTTGCGGTTGCCCTGCACCGTGTTGATCTCGCCATTGTGCGCGATGTACCGGTACGGGTGGGCCCGCGGCCACGACGGGAACGTGTTGGTCGAGAACCGCGAGTGCACCAGCGCCAGGTCCGAGGCGTACCGCTGGTCCGACAGGTCCGGGAAGAACGGCTCCACCTGCGGCGCGGACAGCATGCCCTTGTACACCAGCGTCCTGCACGACAGGCTGGCGAAGTAGACGCCCGTCTCGTGTTCGGCGCGCTTGCGCAGGCAGAACGCCATCCGCTCGAGCACCATGCCGCTCTCGCCCGCCGCCCCGGCCACGAAAAGCTGCGCCAGGTGCGGGAGCACCTCGCGGGCGCCCGCCCCGCAGGCGTCCGGGTCGTTCGGTACCTCGCGCCAGCCCAGGACGGTCAGCCCCTCGTCCGCGGCGAGCGTCGCGATCGCGGCAGTCGCCACGGCTCGTTCTGAGTGATCAATAGGAAGAAATGCCAGGCCGACGGCATACGCGCCCGGGCCGGGGAGCGGGAAGCCTGTTACCGCCCTGAAGAACTCGTCTGGGATCTGGGTGATGATGCCCGCGCCGTCGCCAGTGTCCGGGTCCGCGCCCGCGGCGCCCCTGTGTTCCAGATTGCACAGGACGCGCAGGGCGCTGGCCACGACATCGTGCCCCCCTCGTCCCGAGAGGTCAGCCACGAAACCCACACCACAGGCGTCGTGCTCGAACCGGCTGTCGTAGAGTCCGTCCGTTGCGGCAGGCACCATCAACACTCCTGTCGTCTAATGTCCGCTGTCATGCAATGCCGCGGTGGGACGACGTTGGCCCTGCTGCTACACGTAGGTTACGTTGACATTACATGACTGGTGAATCGCTTTCCAGGGCCGGCTCCTGTGTCGGCTGGTAAGTGCTGTTGCGCATGTGACGGGTGCGCGCGAGGTAGACAATGGCGCCGATGAGGACAACAGCGTCACCAAGTTCCCCTGCTCTGAGCCCGAGAACCACCGGCAGGTGACCGATACCCAGCCAAAACAGCGTGAAACCGCCCGCCGCGTACCCCGCGGCCCACAGCGCGAAGACACGCTCGCCAGGAAGCGCGAACCTCCGGCCCGCCCAGGCCACCCCTATACCCGTCGTCACGCTCCATAGCGCTTGGTACAGGAAAATAGGCTGAAATGTGGCGAAGTTCTCATAACCGGACGGGCGGTGCGCGGGTGATATGGCAACCGCCCACCACAGCGACGACGGGTGACCGAAGCCCTGCTTCGCGAACCAGTCGCCGGCCGCGGCCACCGCCTGGCCGAAGGCGATCGCCGGCGCCGCCGCGCCCGCCACGGGGCCGAGCCGTGTCCGCCGCCCTCGCAGGCCACTTGGGCGGGCAGGGCGGGCGGGGTATTTGGGGCGGGCGGGGTATTTGGGGCGGCGGGACTGGTAGCGGCGGCGACTCGGGCGGCTGAGGCTGCCTGGGCGGGTGGGACGGGTGGGGCTGGGGGTGCCGGGACGGGTGGGGCTGGGGGTGCCGGGGCGGGTGGTGCCGACGGAAAGCCTGCGGCAGGCCAGCCAGGCCGCGAAAGTGCCGAAGACGACAGCGCCGGGGAAGCCGATCACCGCGTCCCAGGTGCGCACCGCCTGCCAGAGGCCGCCATGCGCCTGAGCGAGGAGCGCGCCGAGCGCGGCCGGCGCCAGGCCAGCCGGGACCGCCCAGGCGGCCACCTCTTCGATCACCCCGCGCGGGCCGCCGGCGGCGCGGTACCTGCGGCCGGCGATCCAGAGGGCGAGCAGGATGCCCGCGACCGCGCATAGCGCCTGCGCCCGGAAGGTGAACAGCCCGAGGTGCCACGTCGAGCGCGACGGGCTCGGCACGTACGCAAGCGGCATACCTGGACGTTACTCGCTTTTCCCGTCCGGCCGGCCTCGGCTCGCCCGCGCTCGCGCCTTGCCCGCGGGCCGGGGATACTCGAGGCTGTGAGCGCAGACACGGCAGTCCCGCTGACGCGGACGCCTCGCTGCTATCGGGTGCTCGCCCGCGCGGACGAGATCGCGCGGGCGGCAGGCAGTCCTGACGTGGGGCCGGAACACCTGCTCCTGGCGATCGTTCATGACGTCCAGGCCGTGCCGACCCAGGTACTGGGTCGGCTGGCCGACCTTGACCGGGTTGAGAACGCGCTCCTCGAGGTGGTGAGCTCGCCGGGGTACTCGCCGCCGGGTCCGGCCAGGCCCGCGGCGGGGACTGAGCCGCGCGCCGCGCAGGTCGCCGCGACGATGGGCCATTCGCACATCGGGGTCGAGCACCTGTTCCTGGCGATCATCGGCGACCGCGACTGCGCGGCGGCCGGGGTGCTCGCCCGGTATGCCGACCCCGGCGCGGTTGAGGCGGCGGTCATCGCGGAGATGAAGACGCCGGGGTATCGCGGCGAACCGGACCCCGGCGCCGGGCGGGTGTTCCTGCCGGACGGCCTCGAACTGGACCGGGCGCTGGCCGAGGCCATCGCAGCGGGCCTTCCTGAAGGCGCCACGTTCGGCGTGAACTGGGAGAACGGCAGGCAGTGGGTGCGCGTCATCGGGCCGGGCGACACCCGCGAGGTGCTCAACGCCGCGCTCGCCAGCCTGGGACGCCCTGGGCTCGACTGAGTGCTGCGACTAGACAGCCGCATAAGGCGAAGACTTGCCTGTGCCGGCCCGGTCCGGTATTGCGCGCCAGTTCACGGGCACTGTGAGGGATCCTGGCTGCCGGGGGGGCTGGCGCATATCCCTGGCCGGCAACCGGTGACCCCCTCTAACCTGCGCCCCGTGCGTCCCGCGCGAACCACTGGCTCGTGCCGCGTTCCGGGCCAGATGCGCAGCTGCCCCGGTCCTACCGGGCCAGATGCGCAGGCGCCCCAGTCACGCGACGGGTTCGGCCCGCCCGGCCGGGTCCCGCTCGCCTCATGCGCTGCCGGCGCCACGCCGGCCACCGCCGGCCCGGGCGGGGTTCCCGCGACAGGCCCCGCGGCAGCCGCAACGCCGGGCAGCTGGCCGGCAGCCGCAACGCCGGGCAGCTGGCCGACAGCGCGCCTGGCGCGAACTGCCGTGTCACCGGCGCCTCTGGTGCCCGCGGCTCTAGCCGCGGCGGACGCCGGATGCCAGGTCGGCGGTCAGGGCGCGGACGGCGGCCACCGCCGCGTCCTGGCCGGGGGCGTCGGCCAGGCGGCGGACGAACGCGGAGCCGACGATGACGCCGTCGGCGAACCCGGCGACCTCGGCGGCCTGGCCGCGGTTGCTGACGCCGACGCCGACGGCCACCGGGAGACTGGTGTGCTCGCGGACCCGGGCGACCAGCCGGGCCGCGCCCGAGTTGACGGCGTCGCGGGTGCCGGTGATGCCCATCAGGCTGACCGCGTAGACGAAGCCGCGGCACACCGCGCTGATCTCGGCGATGCGCTGCGCCGTGGAACTCGGGGCGACCAGGAAGACCCGGTCAAGGCCGTGGGAGTCGGACGCCGCGAGCCAGGGGGCGGCCTCTTCGGGGGTCAGGTCGGGGGTGATCAGCCCGGCGCCGCCGGCGTTCGCCAGGTCACGCGCGAACGCGTCGACGCCGTAGGCGTCCACCGGGTTCCAGTAGGTCATGACGAGCGTGGCTGTGCCCTTGGCCGCGATCGCCTGCACCAGGTCAAGCACGTCCTTGACCCGGGTGCCGCTCTTCAGCGAGTGGTAGACCGCGTCGGCGATCACCGGCCCGTCCATCAGCGGGTCGGAGTACGGCAGGCCGACCTCGATGACGTCCGCGCCCGCCTCCGCCATGGCGAGCGCGGCCCTGGTGGCGGTCTGGCTGTCAGGAAAGCCGGCCGGCAGGTAGCCGACCAGCGCGGCGCGCTTGTCCGCGGCCGCCTTCTCGAACGCCGTCTTCACGGTACTCACGCGCTCAGACTCCGAACCACTTGGACGCGGTCGCGACGTCCTTGTCGCCGCGGCCGGACAGGTTCACCAGGATCAGGCCGCCCGGGCCCAGTTCGCGGCCGACGTCCATGGCGCCCGCCAGCGCGTGCGAGGACTCCAGGGCCGGGATGATCCCTTCGGTGCGGCACAGCGCGGAGAAGCCGTTCATCGCCTCCGCGTCGCTGACCGGCCGGTATTCGGCGCGGCCCGTGTCCTTGAGCCAGGCGTGCTCGGGGCCGACGCCCGGGTAGTCCAGGCCCGCCGAGATGGAGTGCGTGTCGAGCGTCTGGCCCTCGTCGTCCTGCAGCAGGTAGGTGCGCATGCCGTGCAGCACGCCAGGCGAGCCCTTGCTCAGGGTGGCCGCGTTCCTGCCGGGGCCCTCGCCGTCGCCGCCGGCCTCGCAGCCGACCAGCCTGACCCCGGTGTCCGCGATGAAGGCGTGGAAGACGCCGATCGCGTTGGAGCCGCCGCCGACGCAGGCGATGACCGCGTCGGGAAGCCGGCCGGCCAGGCCGAGGACCTGCTGCCTTGCCTCGATGCCGATGATGCGCTGGAAGTCCCTGACCATCATGGGGAAGGGGTGCGGGCCGCCGACAGACCCGATGCAGTAGTGGGTGTTCTCGACGGTCGACACCCAGTCGCGGAACGCGTCGTTCATGGCGTCCTTGAGCGTCCGGGTGCCGGTCGTCACGGGGATGACCTCGGCGCCGAGCATCCGCATCCGCGACACGTTGAGCGCCTGCCGCCTGGTGTCCTCTTCGCCCATGTAGACCGCGCACTCCAGGCCGAGCAGGGCGCATGCCGTCGCCGTCGCGACGCCGTGCTGGCCGGCCCCGGTCTCGGCGATCACCCGTGTCTTGCCCATCCGCTTGGTGAGCAGCACCTGGCCGAGCACGTTGTTGATCTTGTGAGACCCGGTGTGGGCGAGGTCCTCGCGCTTGAGCAGCACACGGCAGCCGCCCGCGTGCTCGCCGCCGAACCGCTTCGCCTCTGTCACCAGCGTCGGGCGGGCGGCGTAGTTCGTGAGCAGGCCGGTCAGTTCGGCGGTGAACTCAGGGTCGCCGCGCGCGGCCTCGTACTCCTCGGCGAGCTGCTCGAGCGCCGCCATCAGGGACTCGGGCGCGAAGCGCCCGCCGAAGACGCCGAAGTGGCCGGACAGATCCGGAACGGGCGAAATATCAGGCTCGGCGGGTGCGTGCTCCGCCGGCGAGGTGCTGTCCACGGCGGTCACACTACCCGCGTTCCCGCTCGTTGCGCAGCGCCGGGTGCGATCCCGCCGTCACTAGGTCGGCGACCGCTGCCCGCGGGTCCTTCTCCGTCACCAGGGACTCCCCCACGAGCACCGCGTCGGCGCCCGCGGCGGCGTATGCCAGCAGGTCATGCGGCCCGCGGACACCGGATTCCGCGATCTTGACGGTGCCTTCGGGAATGCGGCCGGCCAGCCGGGCGAAGATCGAGCGGTCCACCTCCAGGGTGCCGAGGTTGCGCGCGTTCACCCCGATCACCGTGGCGGCGGCGTCCACCGCCCGGTCAAGCTCGTCGTCGGTGTGCACCTCGACCAGCGGCAGCAGCCCGATCGACAGCGCCCGTTCGACGAGCGAGACGAGCGCGCTCTGCCCGAGCGCGGCGACGATGAGCAGCACCATGTCGGCGCCGTAAGCGCGCGCCTCCCACAGCTGGTAGGAGCTGACCACGAAGTCCTTGCGCAGCAGCGGAACCTGCACTGCCCTGCGGACGGAGGCGAGGTCGTCGAGCGACCCGCCGAACCTGCGCTGCTCGGTGAGGACGCTGATCACCCGGGCGCCGCCTGCCTCATAGTCGCCTGCCAGCGCGGCCGGATCGTCGATCTCCGCCAGCGCGCCGCGGGACGGGCTCGCCCGCTTTACCTCCGCGATGACGCTGACCCCGTCCGCCTTGAGCGCCGCGAGCGCGTCGAGCGGGGACGCCGCCCGGCGAGCCATGTCCTTCAACTGCTCAAGCGAGACGCGCCGCTGCCGTTCGGCGAGATCGGCACGCACGCCATCAAGGATCTCGTCGAGCACACTCACGCGGTTCCGTCATCTCCTCAAATCGGAAATGTTGCGCCACCGATGCTAGCCCCCACCCGGATCGGGCCTCGGCGGCGACCCCCCTGGAGTTGGCCTCCGCAATGCATACGCCATACCTTCGCGTTGCCCGGGCGGCCCCGCCGGGTCCAGCACGTAGCCGACCCCGTGGATCGTCCTGATCACGTCGGTGCCCAGCTTCGCCCGCAACTGGGCGATGTAGACGTCGACCGCGCGGGCGCTCGGCCGCTTGCCCCGCTCGTTCTCAAGCGCGGTGAGCAGGCGCTGCCTGGTCAGCACCCGCCCCGGCTGTTCGGCGAGCGCCGACACCAGGGCGAACTCGGTCCTGGTCAGGCTGATGTCCCGGCCGTCGAGCACGATCTCGCGCCGGCCGCGGTCGGGGCGGCCGGAACGCTCGCCCGGGCGGGACCGCCGCGGCACGGGATGGCGCAGCTCAGCGACCGCGACCACCAGCGCGCGCGGGCTGAACGGGCGGGTGAGCCACCTGCGGGCCGACGGCGGGCTGTTCAGGCCGTGCGGCCTGGGGTCGCCGCGGTCGAGCAGGAACACCACGGGCACCGGGCCGGCCAGCACCTGCCTGATGCCGCGGACCTCGAGGCCGGGCATTGTCAGGTCGATCACGAACAGGTCGGCGGAGCGGCTGGCCAGCGCGCGCAGCGTCTCCACCGGGCCGCGGGGCACCAGCACGCGCATGCTCGCCCGCTCGAGGTAGCGGCGCGCCATCTCGGCTACCTCGGGCTCGTGATCGGCGATGAGCACGCTGGGCATCTGTCACTCCACGCTCGCCGGCTCTTCCTGGGCGGCCTCGCCGAAGTCGAAGTCGGGGTCGGGCTCGTCCGTGGGATCCTCACCGCCGCTGAGCGACTCCCACATCGAGGCCGAGTCACCCGGCCGCCGTGGCGGCGCGCCGCGCGGGTCCGGCGCCGCGGCGCCGTCAGTCCGCCGCCGCGGCAGGTCGTACCTGGCGGACATCACCGCCCAGTCCTGGCCGCGCAGCGCCGTCGCGAGCCCGGCTGCGAAGATCAGCAGCGCCCCGGCCATCACGGCGAGCCGCCACGGGGTGCCCGCCATGACCGCGTGCCCGGTGCCGGTCAGCACGAGTGCGGCGCCGCCCGGCGAGCCGCTCGTCGTCGACCCTGCCGCGCCTGACACCGCGGCTGACTCCGGAGAGGCGACGTGGCTGGCGGCCACGCTGACCACCGTCGCCGCGGTAATCGTGGTCGTCACCGCGGCCCCGGCGCCCGCCCCGAACAAGGCGAGCAGCACCCCGGCCGCGCGCCGCAGTATCCCGCGGGTGGCGATCACGGCGGCGAGGCCGGCGAGCGCCGCCAGCGCGAGCGCCCCCGCCACCGGGACGAGGTCGTTGCCCGACACGCCGACCACCTGCTGCGCCAGCGGCTTGGGCGGGGTGAAGACGGCCTGCGCCCAGCGCTCCCTGACGGCGAGCAGGATCAGCCCGGCGCCGGCGGCGCCGGCGAACAACGCGGCACCGTACTCCCGTTTGCTCACCGGGCGTCCCCCGCTCACCCGGATCAGCCTTCCCGGCCCGGCCGGCCCGGGACGGCCGCGGCCGCTGGCCGCTCGCCGGCGGCGGCGGCGGCGAGCACGTCCGCGTCGAAGCACGTGCGGTCGCCGGTGTGACAGGCCGCCCCCACCTGGTCCACCCGCACCAGGATCGCGTCGCCGTCGCAGTCAAGCGCCACCGACTTGACGAGCTGCAGGTGACCGGAGGTCTCGCCCTTCACCCAGTATTCCTGGCGGCTGCGCGACCAGTACGTGCAGCGGCCGGTGGTCAGCGTCCGATGCAGCGCCTCGTCGTCCATCCAGCCGAGCATCAGCACCTCGCCGGTGTCGTACTGCTGTGCGATCGCTGCCATCAGGCCGTTCGCGTCCCGCTTGATACGGGCCGCGATCTGCGGATCAAGCCGTGATGGCCGCACGGCGTCTGTCATTCGGCTGCCTCTTCTCCATCTGGGTGTTACCGGTCGCGCGGTTACAGCCTACGATCTTCGCGTGAGCTACTCACGGGAAGAACGGCTCGCCCTGTGCGACCTGCTCGATGCGACCGGCCCCGAAGCGCCAACGCTGTGCGCCGGCTGGCTGACACGCGACCTCGCGGCGCACCTGGTGCTCCGCGAGCGCCGCCCGGACGCCGCCGCCGGGGTGCTCGGCGGCCCGCTCGCCTGGTACACCGATCGCGTCCAGCAGCGGCTGAGCAAACGGCTGGCCTATCCGCAGCTTGTCGCCGCCTTCAGGGACGGCCCGCCGCGACTTTCCCCGTTCGCGCTCGCGGGTGTGGACGAGAAGGTCAACACGGTGGAGTACTTCGTGCACCACGAAGACGTGCGGCGCGCGCAGCCAGGATGGGAGCCCAGGGACATCGCCGACGGGCTTTCGCAGGCGCTGTGGCGGCGCCTGGCGTCCGCCAGGTTCTTCATGCGCAAGGCGCCCGTTGGCGTCGAGCTAGCGAGGGATGCCGACGGCGGCCCCTACCGCGTCACCGTGCGCAACGCCAGGCCAACCGTCACCGTCATTGGCACGCCGGCCGAGCTGACCATGTGGGCGCTGGGCCGGACCAGTGTGGCGCATGTCACATTCGACGGCACCGAGCCGGCCGTCGCGAAACTCCGCGAATGGCGCTCCTGACGGGCTTCAGCGGCCCATCTCCCGCTTCAGCCGAGCCAGCTCATCATCGACGTCGGCGGGGCCCGCGGCCGGCCGTGGCGTCGGCGTGACCGGCGGCACGACGGTGCCCGACTCCACCTGGCGCCGTGGCCGCTGCTCCTCTGGCCTGTCCCTGACCTGACGGCGGCGCCGGGCCCCCATGACCTTGTAGGCGACGTAGCCGCCGCCCGCGACGATGGCGACGAAGGCTACAGCTGAGAGCAGGCCGAGCAGCAGGCTGACTACCGTGTGCAGCACGAAGTAGACGACGATCCCACCGACCACAACGGCGCCGACCTTCAGCCAGTTCATTCAGCGCCCCCTTTCTGCCTAGACACGTTCGATAATAATCAGATTGCCGAACTGACGGGGCCGGCTGCATCCCGGCCCGGATAGCCCCCCGGGGTGGGAAGGATTTCCGCGCATGCACGCACTCGGGATCGACATCGGCGGCACCGGCATCAAGGCGGCCCCGGTCGACGTGGCCACCGGCACGCTGCTCGGCGAGCGCAAGAAGATCGCCACGCCGCGGCCCGCGACCCCCGCGGCCGTAGCCGACGTGGTACGGGGACTGGCGGCAGAGTTCGGCTGGACCGGTGTCACCGGCGCCACCTTCCCCGGGGTGGTCACCAACGGGACCGTCCGGACGGCGGCGAACGTCGATCACGCCTGGATCGGGACGGACGCGGCCGAGCTTTTCGGCAAGAGCCTCGGCACGGACGTGACCGTCCTGAACGACGCCGACGCGGCGGGCGTCGCCGAGATGACCTTCGGCGCGGGCAAGGGCGAGCAGGGGCCCGTGCTGATGCTGACGTTCGGCACCGGAATCGGCAGCGCGCTGTTCATCGGCGGGCTGCTCGTGCCCAACACCGAGTTCGGCCACATCGAGATCAACGGGCACGACGCGGAGCGGCGGGCTTCGGAGCAGGCCAAGGTGCTGCACGACATGAGCTGGGCCAAGTGGGCCGGGCGGGTGGATGAGTACCTGCAGCACATAGAGGCACTGCTGTCGCCCGACCTGATCATCGTCGGCGGCGGGATCAGCAAGGAGTCGCACAAGTGGGTGCCGCTGCTGACCGGCCTGCGGGCCAGGATCGTGCCCGCCGCGCTGCTCAACGACGCCGGCATCGTCGGCGCGGCGATGGCGGCGGCCGGCATCGCCACCGCCAGGCAGCCCTGACAGGCGGCAGCCACCCGCCCTGGACCGGTCACCGGTCGCCCGCCTCCGGCGACGGCCCGCCCGGGGAGCGTCCTGGGCGGGCCGTCGCGGTAGCGGTCCTGCTACGCCGGCTTCGAGCCGCTCTCCACGGCGCGGATGACGATCAGCCGGGCCTCGCGCGTCGTCCCGCCGACCTGGCCCGCGGCGAAAACCTTCTGGCCCGCGGCCAGCGCGGTCGACGGCGCGCGCGCCCCGTCCTCCCGGACTACGGACGTGCCGGTGAGCACCCGGGTCCAGGTGGTTCCGTCAGCGGCCCGCACCAAGGCATCGGCGCCGGCGACCGAGACGATCGTGCCGCGCTCGAACGCCACCGTGCGCGGTCCCTTCTTGGTCTCGAAACTGAACTGGCCGTGTATCCCGCCCAGGTGCCGGAGCCGGGCCACCGCCCGGCGGAGCCGGCGCAGCGCGGCCCGCCCCGCGGCCGTGCCCGGCGCGCTTGAGGTGCCCGGCGCCACCGATGAGGCGAACGACGCGTCGGCCAGCGCGCCGTTCAGCACCGCGGCCTGCCCGGTCGGCCCGTTCGCCGGCCCTGATGCCGTCCCGGCGGCCGCCGTCGCGGCAGGCGCGCTCGGCCCCGGCCCGGAAACCGCCTCGGTCACGGCGAACGCGCCGCCCCCCACGACCGCGCACGTCACGATCAGGGCCGCGGCCCGCTTGCGCGCGGACCCGAAGCGCGGCACGCGCGGCCCGGGTCCGTTACCCACTGCGTCACTTGAGTCGATGCTCATCATGGCGGCAAGTATTGGCGCCGCGACTAGGGTGCGCATGTGCAGCCGCTGCGGGAAACCTGGGAATTTCCCTCAGAATCCTGGGAATATCGCTCAGAACTGGTTAAGCGCGGCCGGCGCGGAATAAGGCCGCCGGCCAAGCAGCGCGCGGAGGGTGACGAGACGGGCTACCTGACCGGGTGGCCGGCGGCGCGCAGGGCATCCTTGACCTCGCTGATGCGCAGCGTGCCGAAGTGGAACACGCTGGCTGCGAGCACCGCGTCGGCCCCGGCGCCGACCGCGGGCGCGAAGTGGGCGAGGGCGCCGGCGCCGCCGCTCGCGATCACCGGGACGGTGACCGCGGCGCGCACCAGCGCGATCAGTTCGAGGTCGAAACCGGCCTTGGTACCGTCCGCGTCCATCGAGTTCAGCAGGATCTCCCCGGCGCCGAGCCCGACCGCGCGGCGGGCCCAGCCGACGGCGTCGATGCCGGTGCCCTTCCGGCCGCCGTGCGTGGTCACTTCGAAGCCGCTGGGGGTCGGCGGGGCGCCGGGCAGCACCCGGCGCGCGTCCACCGACAGCACCACGCACTGCGAGCCGAACTGCCTCGCGGCCTCGGCGAGCAGCTCGGGCCGCGCGATCGCGGCGGTGTTCAGCGACACCTTGTCCGCTCCCGCGCGCAGCAGCGCGTCCACGTCGGCGCAGGACCGCACCCCGCCGCCGACCGTGAGCGGGATGAACACCTGCCCCGCGGTGCGCCGCACCACGTCGTACATGGTCTGGCGGCCGCCGCTTGACGCGGTGATGTCGAGGAACGTCAGCTCGTCGGCGCCTTCGGCGTCGTATCGCGCGGCAAGCTCGACCGGGTCGCCGGCGTCGCGCAGGTCGCGGAAGTTCACGCCCTTGACCACCCGCCCGGCGTCGACGTCCAGGCAGGGGATCACCCGCACCGCGACGGTCATGCCGGCCCGTCCCAGCCGACCGAGAACTCGCGGTGCGCCACTGCCTCGACCTCGACGAGCATCCGCGGGTCGATCAGCGCGGCCACCTGCAGCATGGTGGTGGCGGGCGGCGCGTTCTGGAAGGCGAGCCGGTGCGCCTCGCCGGCTTCGGCCCACCGGGAGATGTCGGTGACGTATATCCGGGTCCGCACGACGTCCGCGAGGCTGGCGCCAAGCTGGCCCAGCGCCGCGCTCACGTTCAGCAGCGCCTGCTCGGTCTGTCTGGCCATGTCGCCCTCGTGCACGACCTTGCCGTCCACGATGGACGTGCACCCGCTGACGAAGATGAAATCGCCGGCCGCCACGGCCCTGCTGTAACCCACGGCCTCCTCGAACCGGAGGCCGGACCTCACCCGGCGCCGCTGGCTCATGACTCCGCTCCGCTCGCGGACCCGGCAGCGGCGCCGTCCGGGAGGACCGTCCCCGCCGCGGCGACGGCGAGCGCCTCTTGCAGGGAGAACGCGCCCGCGTACAAGGCCTTGCCGACGATCGCGCCTTCCACCCCGAGTGGCACCAGCGACGCCAGGGACCGCAGGTCGGCAAGCGACGACACTCCCCCGCTGGCCACCACGGGCGCCGGGGTCCGTGCGCACACCGCGCGCAGCAGGTCCAGGTTGGGCCCGCGCAGCGTGCCGTCCTTCAGGACGTCGGTCACCACGTACCTGGCGCAGCCCTGCGCGTCCAGCCGCGCCAGGGTCTGGTACAGCTCACCGCCTTCGGTGGTCCAGCCGCGCGCCGCGAGCGTGGTGCCGCGCACGTCGAGCCCGACGGCGATCTTGTCGCCGTGCCGCCCGATCACCGAGCGCACCCAGTCCGGGTTCTCCAGCGCCGCCGTGCCGATGTTCACCCGGGCGCACCCGGTGGCCAGCGCGCGCTCAAGCGAAGCGTCGTCGCGGATCCCGCCGGACATCTCGACATGGATGTCCAGCTTGCCGACGACCTCGGCGAGCAGCGGCCCGTTCGAGCCGCGCCCGAACGCCGCGTCCAGGTCCACCAGGTGAACCCACGACGCGCCCGCGCGCTGCCACGCGAAGGCAGCCTCCACCGGGTCGCCGTAGCGGGTCTCGCTCCCCGCCGCCCCCTGCACCAGCCGTACCGCCTGCCCGCCCGCCACGTCGACGGCGGGCAGCAACGTCAAGGAACTCACAGCGTCTCCAGCCAGTTAGTCAGCACCACGGCCCCGGCGTCGCCGGATTTTTCTGGGTGGAACTGGGTCGCGGACACCAGCCCGTGCTCGACCGCGGCGGCGAACGGCTCACCGTGCTCGGTGACCGCGATCCGGGCCCCGGCGGCGGCGAGCGGGCGCGCGCCGGCCATCCGCAGCGCGTAGGAGTGCACGAAGTAGAACCGCGTCCCCTCCGGGATCCCGTTGAAAAGCACCGATCCTGGCGGCGCCGCCACCGTGTTCCATCCCATGTGCGGCAGCACGGCCGCGTCGAGCCGTTCGACCGTGCCCGGCCAGGCCCCGCACCCCTCGGTCCGCGCGCCGTGCTCGACGCCGGCCGCGAAGAGCACCTGCATGCCGACGCAGATGCCGAGCAGCGGACGGCCGAGTTCGATGCGCCGCGCGATCAGCTTGTCGCCGCCCACGCCGCGCAGCCCCGCCATGCACGCCGCGAACGCGCCGACCCCGGGCACGACGAGCCCGTCGCACGCCAGGGCGGCCTGAAGGTCCGCGGTCACCGTGACCGAGGCGCCCGCACGGGCCAGCGCCCGCTCCGCGGACCGCAGGTTCCCCGACCCGTAGTCGAGGACAACGACGCTGGCGGTCATGGGACGCCGGCAGTCAGCGCGCATCGTTCGGGCACAATTCAGAGCACCCCTTTCGTGGACGGAACCCCGCCAGCCCTGGGATCGAACGCGGCCGCCGAGCGCAGCGCCCGCGCCACGGCCTTGAACTGCGCCTCCACGATGTGGTGCGGGTTCCGCCCGGACAGCACGTGCACGTGCAGGCAGATCCCGGCGGAGAAGGCGAGCGATTCCCAGACGTGCCTGGTCAGCGTGGTGTCATAGGTGCCGATCAGCGGCGACATGCCGTCCGGCTCGGTGTGCACCACATACGGCCGGCCGGACAGGTCGACCGCGGCGCGGACCAGCGTCTCGTCCAGCGGAACCACCGCGTCGCCGAACCGCGAAATGCCGGACTTGCCGCCAAGGGCCTCGCGCAGCGCCTGCCCGAGCGCGATCGAGGTGTCCTCCACCGTGTGGTGCGCATCGATCTCGACGTCCCCCTTGGCCCGAACGGTCAGGCCGAGGCAGCCGTGCTTGCCTAGCTGGGCGAGCATGTGGTCGAAGAACGGCACGCCGGTCTCCACCTCGACCGGCCCTGGGCCGTCCAGGTCGAGCTCGACGAAAAGCCGCGTCTCCCTGGTCTCCCGCGTCACCCGCCCCACCCTGCTCATCGCGCTCCTCCTGTTCCGAGCCCGAGCACCTGCGCGAGCGCCGCGCGGAACGCGGCCGTCTCTTCCGCCGTCCCCACGGTGACACGAAGCCACCCGGCCGGGCCGGTGTTCCTGATGAGCACGCCGCGGTCAAGCAGCCCCTGCCACACGGCGTCCCTGTCCCCGAACACCCCGAACAGCACGAAGTTCGCGTCGCTGCCGGCCACGCTGAGCCCGTGCCCGCGCAGCCACGCCACGAGGCTGTCCCGTTCGGCGCGCAGCGTCGCGACGCTGGCCAGCGGCTCGGCCGCGTGCGCGAGCGCCGTACGGGCGACCGCCTGGGTGACCGCGGACAGGTGGTAGGGCAGCCGGACCGACAGGAGCACGTCGGTGACGTCCGCGCTGGCCGCGAGGTACCCGACCCGCGCGCCGGCCATCGCGAAGGCCTTGGACATGGTCCTGGTCACGACCAGCCGCGGCCGTCCCGGCAGCAGGGTGAGCGCGCTCGGCGTCCCTGGCCGCGCGAACTCCGCGTACGCCTCGTCGACGATCACCATGGCGGGCGCGGCCTGGTACACCTCTTCGACCACCGCGAGCGGCACGGCTGTGCCGGTCGGGTTGTTCGGCGATGTGATGAAGACCACGTCAGGAGCCAGCGCGCGGACCTGCCCGGCCGCCGTGGACATCCCGTAGTCGCGGTCCCGCGAGCCGGCTATCCACCCAGTGCCGGTGACCAGGGAGATCAGCGGGTGCATCGAGTACGACGGCTCGAAGCCGAGGGCGCTCCGCCCCGGCCCGCCGAACGCCTGCAGCAGCTGCTGGATGATCTCGTTGGACCCGTTCGCCGCCCACACCTGCGCGGCCGTCAGCCCGTGCCCGAGGTAGTCGGCCAGGTCCTTGCGCAGGTCGACGGCATCCCGGTCCGGGTACCTGTTCAGCGTGCCCGCGACCGCCGCGACCGCCTCCCCGACCGCCTTCCGCAACCGCTCGCTCGGCGGATAGGGATTCTCGTTGTTGTTCAGCCGGACCGGCACGTCGAGCTGCGGGGCACCGTACGGATGCAGGTCTTTCAGGTCATCCCGAACGGGCAGCCCCGGCTGTCCCCCGGTCACGGCGCCTCCTCCCGGGGGCGGGCCGCTGGCACCGGGGGCTCCCCGCCCGCCGCGCCCCCTGGGGCCGGGACACGGATGCGGACGGCCGCGACGTGCGCGGCGAGGTCCTCGGCGCCGCCGAGCGCGTCCACCCGCGGGGCCACGGCGGCCAGTGAGTCGCGGTCGCACTCGATGACGTTGACCACCTTCAGGTACGGGTAGACCGACAGGCCGCTGGTGTGCCGCGCGGTGCCGCCGGTGGGCAGCACGTGGTTGGACCCGGCGAGATAGTCCCCGAGCGAGACCGGCGAGTACGGCCCGACGAAGACGGCCCCGGCGTTGCGCACCCGGGCCGCGACCTTGGCCGCGTCCTCGGTGTGCACCTCGAGGTGCTCGGGCGCCCAGGCGTCGCAGACGGCGAGCGCCGCGCCGATGTCGTCGGTGAGCACGTATCCGGCCTGGCCGCGCAGCGCCGTCTCGGCCCGCTGCCGGTGCCGCGTGCCCGGCAGCAGGCTGGCCAGCTCGGCGTCCACCCGCGCGGGCAGGTCCGGGTCGGTGGTGATCAGCAGGCAGGCGGCGAGCTCGTCGTGCTCGGCCTGGCCGATGAGGTCCGCCGCGACGAAGGCGGGGTCCGCGGTGTGGTCGGCGATGATGGCGATCTCGGTGGGCCCGTTCTCCCCGTCGATCCCGGCGACACCCCGCAGGATCCGCTTGGCGGCCGCGACGTACACGTTGCCAGGGCCGGTGATCACGTCGGCGGGCGCGCACTCGCCGGTCCCGTAAGCGAACATGGCCAGCGCCTGGGCGCCGCCGACGGCGTGTACCTCGGTGATGCCGAGCAGGGCGCAGGCGGCGAGCACCGCCGGGTGCGGAAGCCCGCCGGACTCCTGCTGCGGCGGGGAGGCGACCGCGATGGATCCGACGCCCGCGGCCTGGGCGGGAACCACGTTCATCACCACCGACGACGGGTAGGCGACCAGTCCGCCGGGTACGTAGACGCCGGCCCTGTGCACCGGGACGAACCGGGTGGAGACGGACAGCCCGGGAGCGGGCTCGGTGTCCGCGCGGTGGGGCAACTGCGCCTCGTGCACGACGCGAGCCCGCCGCGCCGCTTCGGTCAGCGCGTCGCGCACCGCCGGGTCGAGCGCCGCGAGCGCGTGCCCGAGGGCTTGCGCGGGCACCCGCGTGCCAGGAAGGTCGACCCCGTCGAAGCGCGCGGTGTACTCCCTGACGGCCGCGCCGCCGCGGACGCGGACGTCTTCGCAGACCGGCCGGACCAGCTCGACCGCCCGCTCCACGTCAAGGCCCGCCCTGGGCAGCACGCCCGCCAGCGCCGCCCGGGTCAGCCCGGCCGCGGCCCGGCCGCGCAGGTCGATAACGGTGGTAACGGGACTGTCCCCGATGTCCGAAGTCACGGGCCCAGTCTACGGAGCGTGGCCTAGTTGCCGCGGACCCGTCCATATAGTGGACGCGCTCGGACACCCGGGCCCGGCCACGGCCGGACATTAACCTGCGTCCCGTGCGTCCCGCGCGAACCACTGGCTCGTGCCGCCTTCTGGGCCGGATGCGCGTCTGCCCCGGTTCTACCGGGCCAGACGCGCAGCTGCCCCGGTCAGGTGACCCTCCGGCCAGCGGACTAGCCGGGAGGCTGGCCGTAGCCGGGAGGCTGGCCGTAGCCGGGGAGCTGGCCGTAGCCGGGAGGCTGGCCGTAGCCGGGGAGCTGGCCGTAGCCGGGAGGCTGGCCGTAGCCGGGGGCCGGCTCTGGCGGGCTCTGTTCCCGGCGGCTGCCCCACTCCGCGACGAGGATGACGATCGCGGTGAGCATCGGCCAGAAGGCGAGCGCGCTCTTTGCGCCCAGGGTGAGCGAGGCCGAGAACAGGGTGCCCTTCGGGCTGGACGCGAGATGCTGGTTGTAGCCGGACAGGCCGATCTGCCCGCCTAGCCAGAGCATGACGAACGCGGCCGCCATCGCGCCCAGGATAAGCCCGGCGGTGGCGGCGGCCCGGCCGCGCCCGCCGGCGCGCGCCACTAGGTAACGGTAGCCCGCGATGCCGGTGATCAGCCCGGCCACCGTGGCGATCGCGCAGAACCAGGCATCGGCGGCGACGAACGCGGATGTCTCCGCGTTCACGAGCTCGGCCGTGCCCGTGCCTATTTCCTGCAGCATGGCGCGCGGGGCGAACTCTCCCCAGATCAGCCCGCCGGCCAGGCCGAGCACCGCGCTTCCTGCCAGTGCCACCGTGAAGCCGGCGATCGCCCCTGGCGCCGCCGGACGCCTGCCTGGCGGGCTGGCCTGTACTGGAACACCCATCCCGTCAATCCACCTCGCTTCCCGCATGATGGTATGCGGACGCCGCGACCGCCCGTGGTTTGGATGGCTATTTCGGGGGCAGACGCAAGGGCGGTCACGCCGCTTTCGGAGGTCACCATGTCCGCTGGCGCCATCATCTTTCTTGTGATCGTCATCGTTGTCATCGCCGCCGCGGCCGCTGTGGCGGGCGCCCTGGCGCTGCGCGCGCTGGCCGTGCGGCACCAGTTCGGCCCCGAGTACCAGCGCCTGGCCCGCGAGGTCGGCACCCGGCGCGCGCGGGCCGAGCTTGCCGAACGGCAGCGCCGCGTCGCGCGGCTCGGCATCCGCACGCTCAGCGCGGAAGAGCACGCCAGGTACCACGGTGAGTGGACAGCCGCGCAGGAGCGGTTCGTCGACAACCCGGCGCAGGCCACGGAGGCCGCCGCGGCGCTCGTCTACACGGTCGCGGCGGACCGCGGGTACAAGGTCGACGACCACGCGCAACTGCTTAAGGACCTTTCGGTCCACCACGCGCGCCGGCTCGACGGGTACCGGCGGGCCGTGCAGGTAACCGGTCAGGCCGCCTCGGCGGCAACCGAGGAGCTGAGGCAGGCGCTGCTTGCCCATCGCGCGCTGTTCCGTGAGCTTGCCGGCGGGCCGGCGCGCCCCACGGCCCGGCCCCTTGTCGCCGCTAAGGAGTAAGGCTGTGAGCACGCGATGTGGCCGGCGCCCCGCCGACGGCGACGATGGCGGGCAAGGCGGACCCCGCGGAACGGCCGGGGAGCCCGCTGCGAGCGGCGCTGGGACGCTTACCGCCGGATCACCGGAACGCCGCGCCGACGGCGACGACCGGCCGCCTGCCGATGACGCCGCCCCGGGGGCGAGCGACACCGCCGGCCTGCCCGGGACCGCGACCGGCGGTTCTGAGCGTGGGCGGCGGCCGGCGAGCGGCGGGGCGTTCGGGACCGCGCCTGGCGGCGCGCACGCGCCGCTGATCGGGGACGCCGCGGCGCTGCGGGCCAGCTGGCAGCGGCTGCAGGCCGGCTTCGTCGACGACCCGCGCGAGGCGGTGTCCGACGCGGCCGACCTCGTGGAGCACGCGGCGCAGGTGCTCGCCGGCGCGCTGCGG